>JBMFPL010000275.1:0-5272 GCA_049969115.1 Bryobacteraceae bacterium
CATGGCGGCCAGCGAAAGGACGCGCGGCTGGCCGTTGACAATGGCGAGCATGGTGACGTTGAAGCTGTCCTGCAACTGCGTGTGCTTGTAAAGGTTGTTCAGCACGATCTGCGCCTGCTCGCCTTTCTTCAGCTCGAAGACGATGCGCATGCCTTCGCGGTCGCTCTCGTCGCGGATGTCGGCGATGCCCTCGATTTTCTTGTCGTTGACCAGAGCCGCGGCCTGCTCGATGAGGCGTGACTTCTGGACCTGGTAGGGGATTTCGGTGACGATGATGGCCTCGCGGTCCTTGCCCAGCCGCTCGATGGCCGCGCGGGCGCGCACTTTGATCTGGCCGCGTCCCGTGAGGTAGGCGTCACGGATGCCCTGGCGGCCGCAGATGATGCCGCCGGTCGGGAAATCGGGGCCGTGGACGATCTCGAGCAGCTTTTCATCGGGCAGGTTCGGGTTTTCCAGCAAGGCGATGGCGGCGGTAATGATTTCGCCCAAATTGTGCGGCGGGATGCTGGTAGCCATGCCCACGGCGATGCCCGAGCAGCCGTTGATGAGCAGGTTGGGGATGCGGGCGGGTAGGACTTCCGGTTCCCGTTCGCTGTCGTCGTAGTTGGGCCGGAAGTCCACGGTTTCCTTGTCGATGTCGGCCAGCATGGCCGACGAGATGCGCGCCAGCCGCGCCTCGGTGTAGCGCATGGCCGCGGGCGGGTCGCCGTCAATGGAGCCGAAGTTGCCCTGGCCTTCGATGAGCGGGTAGCGCATGGTGAAGGGTTGCGCCATGCGCACCAGGGCGTCGTAGACGGGGACGTCGCCGTGCGGGTGGTATTTGCCCATCACCTCGCCCACGATCTTGGCGCACTTGCGCGTGGGGCGGTTGAAGGTGAGGCCCATCTCGTACATGCCGTAAAGGATGCGGCGCTGCACGGGCTTGAGCCCGTCCCGCACGTCGGGCAGGGCCCGCCCGATGATCACGCTCATCGCGTAATCCAGGTAGGAGCGGCGCATCTCGTCCTCGATGTTGACGGGCACGAGATGCCCGCCGCCTGGCGGGGTAAGTGGGAGCTGGCTGGGCGCCGGGTGCTCGCTGTGTTCGGACTCGGGCACGGGTGGATTCCCTCGGGCTTGCTGTCTTTGCCTTGTCTTCGCCCTCCAGCGGGCGAAGTTGTTTCCCACTTAGTCTATCACAATTCATTGATGGAAAAAGGGATGGACTCCGAAGAGCTCAACGCTCCGAGCTGCCTCTTGCTTGTGGCACCCGGTTTCGACGCAGGCCGTGCCGCCCCCCGAGACAAAGCGGAAGGTCGCCTGCGCTTTACCATTGACTTCTTTTAACCGTTGGGGCATAATCGAGCGAGGGGTCTTGCGGAAACTCCCTGTAAGCTTCAAAGGAGGTCAGTGATGCCAATGCAACCGCCAGCCGGTTGGCAGAAGTGGGTTCTCGCAGCTCTCGTTGTATTGTTTGCGGTCCACGTCCCGGCGATGTGGGCGCAGGAAGTCAGCGCCGGTATCACCGGACGAATCACGGATCCCAGTGGCGCAGCCATCGTCGGCGCTACCGTGACGGCCCGCGACGTGAACCGAGGGACTGTATGGCCAACACAAACCAACGAGGAAGGTGTGTACGCTTTCCCGCGTCTTCCCGTGGGAACTTACGAAATCAAGGTCGAAGCCAAGGGCTTCAAGACGCTGACTTATCCTAACGTCGTCCTCGAGCTCAACCAGCGCGCGCGGCTGGATTTGCGGCTGGAGCTGGGCGCGGTGACCGAAACCGTCCAGGTGACCGGGGTGGCGCCGCTGCTCAATACGGAGACGACGATCGTGGGATCTGTGCTCACTTCGAACTCGATCGTCAACACGCCGCTGATCAGCCGGAACTACATTTCGCTCACCCTGCTGGCGCCCGGGGTGACCACGACGAATCCCGCCGCGTTCAACAACGGCGTGCGAACCAGCGGCGGCGGCCGCCCCTACGTCAACGGCAACCGCAAGGAAGCCAATAACTTCCTGCTGGACGGTGTGGACAACAACCATACCTCGGACAACCTCACCGCCTACCAGCCCAACCTGGACGCCATCCAGGAAGTCAAGATGATCACCAACAACGCCTCGGCCGAGTTCGGCAACTTCCAGGGCGGGGTGATTAACGTGACGCTGAAGTCGGGCACCAACGAGGTGCACGGCACGATTTTCGAATTCTTCCGCAACGACAAGCTGAACGCCAACAACTGGGCCCGTAACTGGTCGCTAGCGCCCGATCCGCGCACCGGCAAGGCCCCACGTTCTCCGATCCGCTGGAACGAGTTCGGCGGCACTATCGGCGGTCCCATCAAGCGGGACAAGGTTTTCTATTTCGGCGACTACCAGGGCATCCGCCGCTACACGCCGCCTTCAATCGGGTCCGTGACGGTGATTCCAACGGCCTTCCGTCAGGGAGATTTCTCGCGCCTGCTGAGCGAGCGAAACATCCAGTTGTACGATCCGCTGACCATCAACGCCCAGGGCATCCGGCAGCCCTTCCCCAACAACCAGATTCCGGCTTCGCGGCGCAACATCGTGGCCACCAACCTGTTCAACTCGCCCGATCTTTACCCGGCGCCGCTCAACGACGCCTTGCAGTACAACCAGCTCAACGCATCGCGCAGCCAGTTGATCACCGACCAGTTCGACGTCAAGATCGACGCCAAGCTCAGCGACAAGGACGATTTCTCCTCTCGCTATTCCTGGAGCCGGCAGGAGCAGCCTGGCAAGAACAGCTTCCCACTATTCTTCAACAGCTTCAACCATGCGCCATTCCAGAACGCAGTGGTGAACTGGACCCGTTCGATCAGCCCCACCAAGGTGAACGAGCTCCGCATCGGCTTCAATCGCATCTTGCTGTGGAACGGCGGCGAGGACAAGGGCCTGGGTAACGTCGCCGAGAAGCTGGGCATTCAGCGCGGCAACGAGCGTGGGCCGGGCCTGATGGCCATCACGTTCTCCGGCGGGCTGGCCAGCGGCATCGGCAGCGCCAATATCGGCACGCAGCAGAAGTTCCCCAACAACACCTTCCACTACGCCGACAACCTCACCATCATCCGCGGTCGCCACATGATGAAGACCGGGGGTCAGTTGCTCCGGCAGCAAATGAACCCCTTTTACGCGGGCAACTACGGCCGGACCGGTCAGATTCGCTTCAACGGCCAGTACACGGCGGGGCCCAACGCGAACGCGCCCACGTCGCGCGGCTTTGCCGAGGCGGATTTCTTCCTGGGCGCGGTGGAATGGGCTGGCCGCGGGCTGGACACCGGCAGTTGGGGCCACCGCAAGATCATTCTCGGTTTTTACTTCCAGGATGACTGGCGGGCCACCGACGAGCTGACCCTCAATCTGGGCATCCGCTGGGAGTATCACAGCCCACTGGTCGAGGTCAAAGACCGGCAGTCGAACTTCGAGCCGTTCAGCGGCCGGTTGATGCTGGCCGGCAAGGATGGCAACAGCCGTGCCTTGTACGAACCTTACTTCCGGGACTTCCAGCCGCGCGTAGGTTTTGCTTACACCCCGCGGGCTTTGGGGGGCAAGACGGTTTTCCGTGGCGCTTACACGATTTCGTCTTTTATGGAGGGCACCGGAACCAACTTGCGGCTCCCCATGAACCCGCCCTTCAACACCGAGTACGAGGCGATCTTCACCGGGCAGACCACGATCAGCGCCACCACGGATCAGGGCTTGACCATCCTGCGGGCGCAGGATCCCTTCAAGAACGCCACCATCCGTCTCTGGGACCCGTTCGTGCGGCCGGCCAACGCCCAGCAGTGGAGCTTCATCATCGAACGGGAGCTGCCCGCGCAGACGGTGATCACTGCGGGCTACGTGGGCCAGCACGGCACCCATCTAGTGGTCCCCATGCCTTACTTCCAGCGCCGGCTGATCGCGCCTGGTGTGACCGAGCCCAGCCCCTATCTCTCGGGTAACCCGCTGCTGGCCAACATCGCTCAGATCTCGGGCACCGAGTCCTGCGGCAACCAGCGCTATGACTCGCTCCAGGTGACCGCGCGGAAGCGTCTTTCGGTCGGGTTGGAATACCAGCTTTCTTACACCTGGTCGAAGGGGATGAGCGACGCGATCGGTTACTACGGCGAGGGCGGTCAGGCAGCTTCCCAGTCAGCTTACTGGCAGTACCTGTATAACCGCAAGGCCGAGTGGGGGCCAACTTACTTCGACGCGACCCACATGCTCAGTTACGTTTACACGTACGAGCTGCCCGTGGGCCGCAACAAGCGCTTCGGTTCCAACTGGAACCGTTGGGTCAACGCCGTGCTGGGCAACTGGCAGATGGGTGGCATCCTCATGCTCCACACCGGCTTCCCGTTGACCATCACCGCGACCGACCGCTCCGGCACCCGTTCCCGCGGCCCGCGCGCCGACCGGCTGGCGGACGGAAAGGGCCCGCGCGAGGTGGGGCCAGGCAAGTCGTGGTTGGATCGCTCGGCCTTCAAGGAACCCGCGGCCGGCACGTTGGGCAACTCGGGCGTCGGCGTGGTGCGGGGTCCGGGCTGGAAGACCTTCGACCTGTCGCTCCACAAGTTCTTCCCCATCCGTGAGCGGATGAGGCTGGAGTACCGGGCCGAGTTTTTCAACCTGACCAACACCCCGCAGTTCAATGCGCCAGACCGCAACGCGTCGAGCGCCACTTTCGGCGAGGTCACTGGCGCGCAAGGCGAGCGCAATATCCAGTTCGCCCTGAAGCTTTACTTCTGAGCTGAGGAAAGGTCGTCCGTGGGGCGCGCCGAAGCGGGCGCGCCCCGCTCAGAGCAGATCCTGGCGGTTGTGTTTCTCCAGGATCTTGACGATTTCGCCCACGCGCTGCGCCTGCGAGCGATCGGCCACCAACAGCGCGTCGGGAGTGTCTACCACGATGAGATTTCGCACCCCCAGCAACGCCACCAGCTTGTTTTCCGCGTCCACGTAATTGCCGGCGCTCGAGTGGAACACGGCGTCAGCGCGTGCCGCGTTGCCTTCGGCATCGTGGGGTAGAAGCTCGTACACGGCGTTCCAGCTCCCCACGTCGTTCCATTCGATGGCATCGCTGGCGAAGCCCACCACTTTCCGGCTCTTTTCGAGCACTGCATAGTCGACCGAGATGTTTTCGCACTGCGGGTAGGTTTCGCGCAGGCGCGCGGCAAATCGCCGGTCGCGGAAGGCAGGCAGGCCGGCCAGCAGGCGGGCGGTGGCAGGCAGATGTTGCGCCAGCTCGTCCAGGAACACGCCAGCCCGCCAGAAGAAGATGCCCGAGTTCCAG
>JBMFPL010000276.1:0-5232 GCA_049969115.1 Bryobacteraceae bacterium
CTTCCACTTTGTACACCTCCCAGGTGTCGCAAAAAACACACTGCACCTGTATTGTTTGATTCACTTGCCAGGGGGTGGTCTACTTTTCGACCGCCGCCAGCCGCCGCTCACGCGGCGCTACGTGGTCTATTATTGCTCCGCCCTTTATATGGGGTTGGACAACCCTTGCGATGGTGTTAACCAATTCCTGGTTTCTCCCAGAGACGGGGAGAAAACGGCCTCCGGCAAACGTTGCGGGGGCGCATGTTGGCGCGGCAAGCCGGACGCGGGGCGCAAACCAGAGACGCCGAAGGCGCGAAAACACGGCCAGTTGCGAGGTTGCGGGCGGAGAGAGCCGTTAACGGGCGGGTCGGAATCGTTGCGGGAAAAAGGTTTGGCTCTCCAAGCCAAGCGTATTCTGCGGAACAGAGACGCTGCCTAATCGATTCATTCTAAAAGGTTTGCCTAAAACAGCCCCAAGTCATACGCTGGCAGCATCTGGGGAGCAGCACATCGCCGCCGATGGTCCAATGCATCGGACTTGGGTGCGGTCGCCCGGTGATCGCATGCCGGTGATTGGGGGCTATCTGCCAACCGGAAGCCGGTCGGCTTGCAAGCGTCCCAGGCTCAGCTCGAGCGTCAATTCGGCGATGCCGACAGACCGCTCCGCCTGGGAGAGGAGCGACTGGTTCGTCAACAAGGCGGACTCCGCATCCAGGACGAAGTTGATTACGCTGCGGCCGGCCTCGAACTTGAGACGCTCATCGTGGAGCACGCGCTCGCTTTCAGCGACTGAGTCCCGCAGCGCCTTGACGCGGCTCTGCGCACTTTCCAGGTCGGCCAGGGCCGTGCGAACTTCCCGGATGATCCGCAACTCCAACTGGCGCCGGGCGAGGCGGAGTTGCTCCAATCTTGCCGCGGCCTCCTGCGCCTGACCTTTCCGGCGGTTTCCATCAAATAGGGGAAAGGAGATATGAGCCCCGAGGACCCAATCGGTGGCTGCGTTGCCCGGCGAGGGCGCCTGGATGGCGAGTGTGGGCAGCATCCTTCCTATGAGTTGGGAGAAGCCCACAGGCGTGTTGGATCCGTACTGGATGGCGGACGCCCGCAGATCGATTCGCGGCCAGGCAGATTTGCGCACTGCCGATAAGGCAAGATCAGCGCCCTGTATTTCGTGGTCTAGCGAACGAATCTCGGGACGGGAGTTGACGGCGTCCTGAAGCAGTCCCGGTTCGGACATCTGCGGCGCGGCCGGCGTAGGGGTTGCAGGAGCGTAGCGCAGTTCCGGGAGTGCGCCGGCGTAGCCCATGACGGCGGCCAAGGCGCTCAGGGAAGAGCGGTGCGCGGATCTCAATGTCGCCAGATCGCTCTCGATCTGGGCAAGCCGGGTGCGAACCTTGAGGGAGTCAACCGGCACGGCGCGCCCGGCGTCGACCAGCTTGTTTGTCCGGTCGAGAAGTGCTTGCAGGCTGGTGATCCGCGTCTCAGCCGCCTGGATCAAGTCCCTGTACGTCATCGACTGCAAGAACAGGCGCGCCGTTTCGAAAATGATCTCCTGCTGTTTCCGCTCGGCCGCGGAACGGGCAGCCTGCACCCGTTCCCGCGCGGCGGCGAGCTCCATCTCGGTCTTGTGGAAGTCCCAGGCGAGAAACCTGAGTTCAGCAGCCGCAGTGTAAAGAGTGTTGTCGAATCTGAGCAACGAAGGCGGCGTGCCGGCTGGATATCCACGCTCGAAGCGCGAGCGGGTGGCATCCGCGGCCAGGTCCAGTTGAGGCATGCGGGACGCGCGCGCAATGGTGGTCACACTTTCCTGGCGCGCGATTTCGACGTTGGCGGACTTCAGCTCCGGCGAGTGTTCCAGCGCGTACTTCACCGCCTCCGAAAGGCTCATTCCGGCGTCTGCAACCGTCTGACCAGAGGCGCCGCCAACGGCAAGAATCACAAGGGACGCAACCAACTTCAATAAGGTGTTCACGCTTCAGCCTCCTGGAAATGGCTGGCGGCCAGCTTCTTCCGAATCTGTTCCGGCAAACCGTGATCGGGTTTGGTGGCGTACATCAGGTTGTAGGTGACGGGGATCACGAACAGAGAGAAGGCGGTGGAGACCACCAGGCCGAAAATCAGCGACCATGCCATCCCTCCGAAGACCGTGTCGAGTGTGATGGGCAGCGCGCCGAGCACGGCGGCGCCGGAGGTCAGCAAGATCGGACGCAGCCGGACGGAAACGCTCTCCAGAATCGCCCGGTCCAAGGGCAATCCGCGCATCAGGGCCAAATGGATGAAATCGACGATGATAATCGAGTTCCTGGTCACAATGCCCGCGAGCGCGATCATGCCCATGAAGGCGGGGCCGGAAAAGAAAACCGGATTCATCAGCCCTCCGATGCTGCGCTCGCCGAACTGGTTCAACAGCCAGAAGCCCGGAAGCACGCCGATCACCATAAGCGGGATCGCCAGCATGATGACCAGCGGCAGCTTGTAGGAGCCGGTCTGGTTCATCAGGATGACGTAAATGCCCGCCAGCGCCACCAGCATCGCCAGTGCCAGGTCGCGGAACAGGTTGAGAGTGATGTACATCTCGCCCTCGTCCCACCACCGCACGGTGACGCCTTCCGGGACTCTCCAGCCGATCCCCCCTCCTTTGCGGAACATGGTGCGGCTTTGGAGTGGGCGGACTTTAGCCCGCGTGTCTACGAACGCGCCTTTCCCGCTCAGAACCTCGTCCGCTCTCAGATCCAGGATGGTTTCCACAGGAGGCCTTCCCGCCATTTCCCCAAGGACGTACACCACGCGGTCCATCTGGCGGTGATAGATCGTTTTGTCCTCCAGTTGCGTGCGCCAGCGCCCAAGTTCGGAAACGGGAACCAGGTGGCCACCGGCCCCTTTGACGTAAATGCGGGACAGGTCGGGCGCGCTGGAACGCTCCGCGCGCGGAAACCAGAGCGCTATCCGTACGGGTGCGCGCTCGTGGGGCATTTGCGCGATGCCTGCGCTTTGGCTGCCCAGGGCCAGCCCGATGATGCGAGAGATCTCATCAGCCGACACACCGTTGAGCGCAGATTTCTCTTTATCGACTTCAAAGACGATCTTGTCCTGATCTTCGTCCACGGTGTCGTCAAGATCGACGATGCCGGGTTCGCGCTTCATGCGCTCCTTGACAATGGAGGCAGCCTTCCTCAAGTCCTCGTACGAGTTGCCTGGTCCCCCATAAATGGCCGCGACGATGGTCGACATGACTGGTGGGCCTGCGGGCAGTTCGACGATTTTCAACTTTGCCCCGCTGTGGCTGGCAATCGCCGTCAGGTCTTCGCGCAGGCGCAAGGCAAGCGAGTGACTGGCATGGATTCGCTCGGTCTTGTGGATCAGGTTGACGCGGATCTCAGCCCGGTTCGGAGCGCGGCGTAAGAAGTATTGGCGCATCATTCCGTTGAAGTCGACCGGTGAAGAAGTTCCCACGTAGGCCTCATAGTCGGTGACTTCAGGGACCGAGGCGAGATAGTGCTCAAATTCACGCGCCACCGCATCGGTTCGCTCCAGGGGTGTGCCGGACGGCATGTCGAGGACGAGTAACATTTCATCCTTGTTGTCGTAAGGCAACTGCTTCACCTTTACCTGGCGCGTCAACACCAGCAGGACGCTTCCGGCAAACAGCACCAGAACCAGCACCAGAAACGTCCGGCCGAGCCAGGGGCGATGAATCAGAGGCATGAGCGAACGTTCGAATAGCCGCCGGGGGAAGGAAGGAGATCCCCCGGCTTCAGCTTCAGAACTGGCGGAGGAGCTCCCCGCGTGATTCCGCAAGAGGTGAAAGGCCAACCAGGGCGTGATCGTGAACGAAACCACCAGCGACATCAGCATCGTCACCGGGACATTGGCCGCCATGGGGCGCAGGTACTGCCCCATCATGTCGGTGACCAGCAACAGCGGCAGGAATGAGAGGATGACCGCGAAGGTCGCAGCGATCAACGGGGGACGAACCTCGTTGACCGCTTCCAGAACAATCGCCGCGGTCGACTTGCCGCGCATCCGGAAATGGCGATGGATGTTTTCAACGTCCACGATCGGGTCGTCCACCAGCAGGCCGATGGCGATCGTTAGGGCAAACAGCGAAACCCGGTTGATCGAGAAGCCGAGGAAGTAGTTCACGATCAGCGTCAGGCCGAAGACGCAAGGCACGGCGATTGCCACCACCAGCGCCTGCCGGTAGCCCAGCCCTATCGTCAACAGCGCCATCACCACGGCGATGGCTACGAACAGCCCTTCCTCGAGTTCCTTGACCTTGGCGTTGGCGGTAATCCCGTAGTTGCGGGTGATCACCACGTCCACATCCGCCGGCAGGACGGTCTTCTTCAACTCCTCCATCCGCCGGAGCAGGTCCCGCGCCACCCAGACGTTGTTGGAGCCGTGCTTCTTGGCCACGGCGATGGTGACGGCGGGCTGCGGGCTTCCGGCGGCGGACGCCGGCGCGGCGCCGCCTCCCACCAGGCTGCCGGCGGCCCCTTCCTCTTTGGGATGGCTCCAGGCCTGGCCGCGATAGAAGCGGACGTAATCCTGGAATTCTCCCGGACCGTCGGTGACCTCGGCGACGTCCCGGAGATAAACCGGCCTGCCGTTGGATGCCCCGATCACCAGTTCGCCCAGGTCCCGCGCTCCGGCGATGAACTGCCCCGCCTGAACCCGCACGCCGCGGTCGTTGCGGTCGAACGTCCCCGCCAGGACGCTCGAGTTGGCCGCCTGGACGGCGCGGCTGATATCGAGGGCCGAAATGCCGTAAGCCGCCATCCGCGCCGCCGAGGGCCGGATCAGAAGCTCGCGCGGCCGCCCGCCCACCACATAGGCGGCGCCCGCGTTCGGCACCGACTGAAGCCGCGGAACGATTTCGTCGGCCATTCGCCGGAGCGCGTAGTCGTCCTGCGAGGCGCTGGTGAGAGTGAAGGTGACGACGGGCACGTCGTCCACGTCCACGGGCTTGACCACCCATGCGGCGGCCCCGGGCGCCGTCCGGTCCATGTTTTCGTTCAGCTTCCGGATGAGCTTGACGTAACTCGGCTCCAGGGGCTCGCCCACGTAGAAACGCACGGTGACGATGCTTTGGCCCGGCATGGACCGCGAGTAGACGTATTGCACGCCGGGGATCTCGAGTAGCATCTTTTCGAGCGGCGTCGACACCAGTTGCTCCACGTCGGCGGCGCTGTGGCCCGGAAACGAGACCATCACGTTGGCGGCGGCGACGTCGATTTGCGGCTCTTCCTC
>JBMFPL010000277.1:0-5223 GCA_049969115.1 Bryobacteraceae bacterium
CCCAATTGGTGGGCGGCATGGGCTTCGCCTACAGCGGCAACATCGGCGACCGCTACGCGGTCTTCGAGCCTACGCACGGTTCGGCGCCCAAATATGCCGGGCAAAACAAGGTCAACCCGCTGGCCACCATCCTGGCCGCGAAGATGATGCTGGAGTGGCTGGGCGAAACCGAGCGGGCGGCGCGCATCGAGCAGGCGGTGGCGCGCGTGATTGCGGAGGGCAAGGTCCGCACGTACGACATGGGAGGCAACGCCACCACGCGCGAGATGGCGGAAGCGGTGTGCCGCGCGCTGGAGTGAGGCAGTCCTCCCCGGTGGTCACCGCCCTCGAACCGCTGGAGATCCCGTAGCCGGACCCGCGACGGCTGGAGTTGCAACCAAACCGTGGTCGCAGAGTGGCGCCCGGGAGTGCCAATTTGCGGTGCGACACGCGCGACTGCCGGACCTGCACCGTTGGACAGTTTTCCTGCGCGAGAGGAGCTTGCTCGGGCAGATGGTCGAGGCTGCCAGCGCCCTACCAGCGGCGGAACCAACTCCGCCATCCCTCGGGTTCGTTTTGCGCCACGCCGTACTGACGGTTGAGAAGCTCGAGCAGGGTCTTCAGGTCGGCCAGGAAGAGCCTGCGTTCGTGCTCCTCGGCATCGGGAGGTATCAAGTCGCGGTAGGGAGCGAGGCCTGCCCAGATCGCCAGCGTGATGCGTTTTTCCACCCCGAGGTCGGACAGGTAAAGGTCCAAGTCGGCCTTTTGCTGCTCCAGATCGTAGCAGAGCCACTGCTGGAACGCCTGGCGGTGTGCCTCGCGGATGACGCGGTCGGTTTCTTCGGCGCCCAGAAAACCTTCCAGATCGTAGTGGTGGTAGCGGGCGTCTTCCCGGTCGTAGAGCGAGGAAAGGTACACCAAACGGCCGAACTGGCTGAGGATTTGCAGGATGGTACTGCGAAACTTCTGGTACGGGGTGTGCCTTTCCGTCGCTGCCGGCATGCGGGGTTTGCCAGCGTCCTGCATGAAACCAAGCCGAGGACCAGCCTCCGTACGGCTTTAGTCTACCATCACTTGCCGACGTTTGTCCATCACAATTTCAATCGTGGGGGCAACAAATCTAACCCCCTCGTCTCGATCTGCCAGCCTCAGAGGGGAAGGATCTCCTCCCGTATGGGGTCAAACCTGATACGCCGCTTTTGCAGGTAAGCGATGTTGCCCAGATGCGAGGCCTGCGCCGAGCGGTGCCCGATCAGCACGTCGCCGTTAGGCAGCTTCCGGGTGCGGACGCATTCCAAGAAATTGGCGATGTGGTAAGCCGTCAGGTCCTGGCCGGGCGCCTTGACGACAACCGGCTGGGCCCCTTTTTCCGCGGCCTGGAACTCGAACCGGCTGCGATCGATCCACAACCGGCCTTCGGTGCCGATGAACTCGACCGCTGCGCCCCGCAGTCCCGGGGCGAGGGTAGCCTCGAAGGTAGCGGTGAGATCGTTCGGGTACTCTAGGAGCACGTTGATGGTGTCCGGCGCCGTCCGCCCGTCCTTGTAGACGTAGACCCCGCCCGCGGCCACAGCGGAAACGGGAATGTCCTGGCCGAGGAACATGTGCACCACGTCAATCCAGTGGGTGAACAGGTCGGTGATCTGGCCGCCGCCGAAATCCAGGTAGGCCCGCCAGTTCCAGTACTGCTGCGGATCCCACTCGCGCCACTTGACCGGCCCCAGAAACCTGGCCCAGTCCAGATTGGAGGGCTTCTGGCGCAGCCGTTCCGGAGCGCGGCGCAGGTGGTACTGGTTGCCGTGCCACCAAGTGCGGGCCAGGGTAATCTTGCCGAGGCGGCCGGTGTCTATATACTCTTGCTTGGCTTGGACGTAGTGGGGGCCGGAACGCTGTTGCATGCCCACCTGGCAGATGCGCTCGTTGACGCGCGCCGCCTTGACGATCTCCGGTCCTTGTTCGATCTTGAGAGTGAGCGGCTTTTCCACGTAGACGTCCTTGCCCGCGTTCAAAGCGTCTATAGTGATCCGGGCGTGCCAGTGGTCGGGGGTGGCGATGAGCACGATGTCCACCTCCTTGACCTCCAGCAGCTTGCGGTGATCGGTGAACGCCTGGGCGCCGGGGGCCATTTGCTGCGCCCGGTCCACCATGTCTCCGTAGATATCGCATACGGCCACGGCCTGGACGCCTGGCTGCTTCAGGAAGATCCGCATATCGCCGCGGCCGCGTTCGCCGCAGCCGATCACTCCCAGTCCCAGGCGCTCGTTGGCGCCGAGAATTCGTGAGTACGAGGCAGCGGTAAAGGCTAGGCTGCCGCGGAACAGGTCGCGTCGCCGGATGGAAGTGTCGAACATGTGCGAAATTATAGCGCGCCCCTGCACTGCTTCAGTAGAGGCTTGGTTGCCATGCGAGCGGGAAGACTGGCCATCGCGTTACTCCTGGGACTGGCGGCGCTGCTGGGTTGGACCGCCCCGACTAGTAGCGCCCGCAAGAGCACGCCGCCAGCCGCGCGCATGAGCGATGCCGAGCTCGAGAAGGCCATCCGGGAGCGCCTCGCGCGGTCAAAGATCGCGGCCGATCGCTTCACGGTCCGCGTGCAAGGCGGCGTCGCCATCCTGGAGGGCCGCACCGGCATCGTGCAGCACAAGGGGACGGCCACTCGCCTGGCCAAGGCGGCGGGCGCCCGCAAGGTCGTCAACCGGATCGAGGTGAGCGAGGAGGCGCGCCTGAAAGCTTCCCAGAATCTCGCTCAGGGCCGTCGCCGCGCCCAGATCAAGCGGAGCGAAAGCCACCCGCGCAGCGAGCCGCGCTGAGGCCGCTCAGCGCCCGACCCGCTTCATCACCTGCCGCACCGCGTTGGCCACCCTTTCTTCCACGTCTTCGTCGAACGGGCCTGGCATGCCGTAGTAAATCATGCTGTCCACGGGTTCGTAGCCGCCCTCCTTGAGCACGCGCAGCGAGGGCAAATAGAAGGCGACGTCGTTGGAGTAACTGGCCACGATCAGCGGCTCCTTCGCCCCGTACTCTTTGGTGAACCGCAATTGGTAGTCAACCACCGCTTCGCCGCCCAGGGCCAGCAAGGTCAAGTCGCGCCCGAACCGGAGGGCCTGGACTGGATAGGGAGCGGTGCGGATGGGGCGGCGCTCGTCGTAGGCTTGGAGCATGAGCCGGGCGTGGCGCACCCGGTGCGGGTTGGGGTCGTTGAGCCGCTGCTCGAACGTCTCGCGGCTGTGCCGGGCGAAGCGTAACTCAGTGGTGAGGAAGGCGGCGCGCAGCGGCCCGCCCAGCGGCTTCATTGGACCCTGGAGCACGCGATCCACCTCGGCCGCCAGCGATTCGCCGTGCCGTTGCGCCAGCTCGAGCTTGCCCCGCGGGTGGGGATTCTGATCGCCCCCGCAGAGCATGAAAAAGATGGCCGTGGCGCCAGGATGCTTGTTCTCGAGGGCGAGCTGGGCAAAGCCCGCGTAGTCGCCGGAAATCCGGTAACAATCCTGTCCCAGCGTGGTGTTGTGGCAGGCATAAGCGAACAGCACGGCCCGCAACGTGCCATCCGGCGCGGTGACCTTGATCACGGGCACGGTATGATCGGAGGGGCCGGATGGGTTGACTCCCAGCCGGATGCCCTTGGGCGTCGGTTCCCTTCGGTTGATGGCAAAACTGCCGCGGCCCGCGCCATAGAACAACCGCGCGGGCTTGAGGTCCCCCAGCGCCGCAGCCACGGCGTCGAACAGCGCTTGCGCGACCACGTCGCCATAGTGCTGGACGCGCCGCGCGTTCTCGGCGTCCAGATCGTACATGGCAGTGAGGTTGGAGCGCACCACCGGTCCTGAGTGCGTGTGGGTGGCGGTGAACAGCACGCGCGCCCTCTCCAAGCCGTACTGCTGCTGCAGGCGGGCTGCCACGGGATCGGTGATGGCGCGCGGCAGGCCGATCAGGTCTGTACCCACGATGACCACGCGGCCGCCCCGCGCGTCCTCCAGCGCCAGGGCCTTGACCCAGAGATCGTGGACCACGCCTTCCGACGGGTGGTTCCGGGCTGCATAGCCCGAGAGCCAGATCGGTTCGCTGGGCGTGATCTTCACGCGCCCGATTCCCGCTTTGAAAGCTTCCGCGGCCAGGGCGGCGCTCGCCGCTATCAGTAGCCCGAACCAGATCCGCCGGGTGGCTTTCATGGTTGCTCCCTCCTGTGCGAAGGGCTAGTATAAACCTCGAGGGCGCGCAACCGGGCCCAACGCCGGCGCGTTCAACAGATCAGGAGGCGCTGTGATGAAAGCCGTCCAAGTTGGAATCCTGGTCCTGCTGGTGGTTGTGGCGGGACTGCTTTACATGAATCTGCGCAGCAAGACGTCCCAGCCGGCTGCGGTTCCGGCCTCGGGCGAAGCTGCAATTGCTCCTGCGGCCCAGACCGCGCAGCCTGAGGCCGCGCAGCCTGCCGCCGCGCAGCCCGCGCCATCTGCGGCCGCCGAGCCCCAGCTTGCCCAGCCGGCGGCCCCCGCCCGCAAGCGGCCCTCCCCCGCGCCCGTTCGCGCCGGGCAGCCCGCCGCTAGCTCGCAAGCTCCGGTGGGAACGCAGCCTGCGCAGAGCGCGCCCGCCGTAACCGCCCAAAGCACCGAGCCGTCCCAGCCCGAGGCGAAGCCGACGGCCACGGTTTTGACGCCGCCTCCTGGAGCGCAGCCTGCCCCGCCGCCTGCTCCTGCGCCGCGCAAGGTCACCATCCCGGCGGGCACCTTGCTGACGGTGCGGCTGAATGAGACCATTTCGAGCGAGAAGAACCAGCCCGGGGACACCTTCAGCGCTACGCTCGATCAGCCGCTCATTGTGGAAGGGTTGGTTCTGGCCGAGCGCGGGGCGCGCGTGCAAGGGAAGGTACTGGAAGTCGAGCGCTCCGGGCGCGTGCGCGGCCGGGCCTCCCTGAAGATCCACCTGGTGAGGATCCACACCGCAGACGGCCAGGATGTCACCATCAGCACCGAGCCGTTCAGCAAGACGGCCGAGGCTTCGACCGCCGATGACGCCAAGAAAGTGGGCATCGGGGCGGCGGTGGGCGCGGCCATCGGCGCCATCGCGGGGGGCGGCCGCGGCGCTGCCATTGGCGCGGGCGTTGGTGGCGCTGCAGGCACCGGGACGGTGCTGGCCACCCGCGGCAAGCCCGCCGTTCTGCCTAGTGAAACGCGGCTCACTTTCCGCCTCCAGGAGCCGGTGACAGTGGTGGAAAAGGTCAGGTAGGCGCCCGGCTGGAGCTGCATG
>JBMFPL010000278.1:0-5212 GCA_049969115.1 Bryobacteraceae bacterium
CCGCCAAGCGCACCTCGCGGGCTTGGCCCGGAATGGGCGGATCGGACAAAGCAATCGGATCACAAAATGTTCTATTTGTGACCCAGTAGTACTAAGAGCTTGTTGAATAAGGCTCGCGCAGGTGCGCGAGCGGATCACCAGTAGGTACGTCGGTAAGTTCCTCCGATACTTTTTCAACAATCTCCAAGCTAGCGAATGGACGGCACGAGCGGGAGTGTTCGGCGCGACACCGTTACCGGCATGGGTAGGCAAGCGATGCGCATCGCACCCCGGGCGGTTCATCAGCCTCCCGAGGCGTGCTTACCTCTGCATGTCGGCCGTCAGGCGTACGAGCAAAGCAGCAGAGGGATGGAGGGGGAGCCGGCGGCCAAGGCAAAAGAAAAGGTTTTCGCAATGGCTTTATGACACAAAGGTTTTGTCACCGCTGACTTTAGTGAAAACTTTAACAGTGCCTTGCATTTCTGAGGGTATCAGAGGGTGTCTGGAGGTATGGGACTCCAGGCCGAGGGGTAGGTGTAACTTACTGAATGTGTTGGCATTGGTGGAATATCCAGTAAGTAGCGAGTAAATTACGGGCGAGATTAGAAGTGCGCTGCTCGGACCGGTGAGCTAAGGGTGCAGTCAATTGTATCACGGGGGTTTTCAAGGGTTACCCGTCACTGGGGCGACCGCGGGGCGGACGAGGGCCGAGGCGGCTCTGGCGACTGGCCGGGAGGTGCAAAACAAGCTGGCCTCGCCGTTATTTCGGGTCCGGGCTCGACGGTCCTACGGCCGCCGGGCAGCGCGCCGGGCGCACGGCTATCAGGGCGCCACGGGGGTGGAGCCCGGGCCGCGAGAGGTCGCAGACTTGGGATGCTTCCGGGACCGCTACTTCTGGGTCTGGAGCGGGCCAGTGACGCCGCGGCCATGCGAGCTGTGGGAAAGGCAGTGCCGCGAGTCCACCTAGGCAGGGGGCGGCCGTGCAGGCTGCGATCGGCATGGCCGATGGATCCCTATGTGAGGGCTTAGGACGCAGACGGAACCGGGTATGGGGAAGCCACGGGCTGGGGTGCCCGCCACGCAGACGGAGAGGCGGCCCGGCGCATCGTGGGGTGGCGAGCCGTTATCATGGGTCCGATGCGAATCATCGAAATCGAAACCTACATCGCCGGCAATCCGTGGAAAAACTGGCTGTTCGCCAGGGTGCTGACCGACGAAGGCATCTACGGCATAGGCGAGGGTACGCTGAACTGCTTCGCGCGCACGGTGGAGGCGGCTATCCACGAGCTGAAGGGCTTCGTGATCGGCATGGACCCCTTCCAGGTGGAGATCATCAGCCAGCGGCTGATCCGGGACGTCTACAGCGACGGCGCCCAAATCCACATGTGCGCGGTGGCGGCGATCGAGATCGCGTGCTGGGACATCATCGGCAAGACGCTGGGCCAACCGATATACAACCTGTGGGGCGGGCGGTGTCACCAGAAGCTGCGCGCTTACGCCAACGGCTGGTACCGCGGGCCGCGCACGCCCGAGAGCTTCGCCGAAAAGGCGGCCGCCGTAGCCCGCCACGGTTACACCGCGTTGAAATTCGACCCGTTCGGCGACAACTGGAGGGTCTTGCCCAGGCGCGAGTTCGATCTGTCGCTGGACATCATCCGGGCGGTGCGTTCCGCCGTAGGGGATGACGTGGACATCCTCATCGAAGGGCACTGCCGGTTCAACGTGGCCACGGCGATCGAGTTCGCGGAAGCCATGGCGGAGTTCCGGCCCATGTGGTTCGAGGAGCCGGTGCCGCACACCGACATTCGAGCGATGGTGGAGGTGGCGCGTCGCAGCCCGGTGCCGGTGGCCACGGGCGAGAACCTGTTCAACAGGCAACAATTCGCCGAGCTGCTCTCCTACCGGGCGGTGAGCATCTACCAACCGGAGCCCCTGAATCTGGGCGGGCTGTTCGCCGCGCGCAAGATCGCGGACATGGTGGATGCTTACTACGGGATGATCGCTCCGCACAGCGCGCAAGGGCCTGTCTGTTCGGCGGCGTGCGTGCAACTGAACGCGTCCATCCCGAATTTTCTGATTCACGAGATTTTCGATGAGTTCAACGAACCTTGGGAAAAGTACATCGTCACTCACCCGGTAGAAGTGGTCAATGGTTACATCGAAATACCGGAGCGTCCTGGTCTGGGAACGGACCTGAACATCGAGGAGATCCTCAGACATCCTTACCAGCCGGAGAATTACCTGCCGCTGTTCAAAGCGGGCTGGGAACGGCGGCGGGGCGGGGCAGAGTAAAAGCGGGCGCCGGCTTCACGCCTTCTGTGCCTGGGGCGCGGAACGGAGCAGGGTCACTGGGACGCCCAGGCGCCGGAGATGAGAAACCACGTCCTCGTCGGTGAGACGTGTGGCGTCATAAGTCACTCTCAGCAGGCGCCCGTCCTGTTCCGGCGCAAGACGGACAAAACCATAAATCGAGTAAGCGCGCATCATGCGCGCCAGGACATTCTCATCCAGCGGTCTGAGAAGCTCCAGCAGGATGTCGGTCTTGCTCATGGTCGCTCCCGGCAGTAAGTTTCCACAGAACCTGGCGGAGCATGCCGGTCAAAACCAGCGTGTCGCGCTCGTTCAGCGACAGGCGCCGCACCAGCCGGCGGGTCTTCAGAAGTGTCGAGGCGGCGGTGAGCGGATTGACGTAACCGCTGCGCTGGAGGACCTCCATCAGAACAGTGGTGAGTCTTTCCAGATCGCCGGAGCTGGCGGGGCGGGAAGTGGCTGGCTTGTGGCGCGCGGCCGAGGCGTCGCGGGCGAGTTCGTAGAGGCAGACCGCCACCGCCTGGCCGAGGTTCATGGACTCGTGATCCGGCTGGGTGGGGATATGCAGGATCCAATGGCAGTGACTGAGGTCCTCGTTACTGAGGCCGAATTTCTCCGAGCCGAAAAGCAGCGCTACCGGACCGCGCCGGAGTGCGCAACGGATGAGGCGGGCGCCCAGCTCGAGGCGACGCACGGGCAGTTGCGGCTGCCGTGCTGACAGGCCGGCCGTGCCCACAACCAGCGTGCAATCGGCCACGGCGGCGGCCACGGAATCGAATTCTTCGGAACGGGCCAGAACATCCGCGGCGCCGACGGCGGAGCGGGCCTCGCGAAAGGCAAGCTCGTACGGATTCACCACGCGCAGGCGTGAGAAACCGAAGTTGGCCAGGGCGCGGGCAGCGGCGCCGATGTTGAGGGGGTTGCGCGGCGCGACCAGGACAACGATCAGGCGGTCACGTTCGGCCGGCTCCACCAACGTGAGCTATTGTAACCCCGGCCGCCGCACCTTACCATGGCGGCAGCTCGGTGCAGGCTTCGACCCGCACCGGGTCGTCGCCCACCATATAAGAGGGCAGGGGCAGCGCCAGCGGCGCCGTGGTCGTTTGAGACCGGAACGGGATCCAGGCACGGAGGTCTTCGGCGGAGTAAATCTTGTAGGAGCGAATCGGATCGCTGCCCGCGAAACCAGTCGTCCAGCGGACCCAGACGCGGTCGCCCTCCTGCTCGAGTTGCGGTGGTGGAGGGTGCACCAGCCCGCGCGAGGCTTCTTGAAAATAGTTGGTGCGCGTGCCGTGCCTCTCGGCCACCGCCGATTCGATGCGCCGGCGCTCGGACTGGGAGGGCACGTCCATCACGGCGGCCGCCAGGTTACAGGCCAGTTGGTCGTTCTCCGGGCGCTCGCGGTCTATGCGGGAGACGCCGGCGATCACCACGGCCACGCCGGGTACCGAGAGCGGGTAGCGGATGAGATCCGCGCTGTCCACGCCGCCGGGCACGCCCACGGTGCGAATCAACTCGCCGGTTTCGCGCGGTTGCCGCTGCATGCCCGTGTAGATGCCGCCGGCGCAGAAGACCTTCATGGCGATGATGCCCATGCCCCTGGCCAGGGCCACCGGGACGACGTTGTACTGGTGGGAGAAGTATTGCCGGTCGTTGGCATTCAAAGCGACCAGCAAGGTGTCCAGGATGCCCAGCTCGTCGCGTTGGATGGCTTTCATCAGAACGGGCGAACTGAGGTGGCCGGTGATCCCGATGTGGCGAATCCAGCGGCGGTACTCGGGATTGAGCCCGGTGAAGTTGGTGCCGTCGCGGTAATCGAGAAGCCCGGCCAGGGCACCGATGCGGTCGGGCATCTTGCCGCCGCGCAGCTCGAGAGCCTCGTAGATCTGATCCACCTGCTGCTCGGTGGTGAGATTGTGGATCTGGAACAGATCGAGATAGGCGCCGTCGGGGATCCAGCCCTGGCCATCGCCGAACATCTGGGTCAGGCTGCGACGCAAGTCGCTGATGGCGGTGGCGGCCTGCGGACGGCTGCGGTCCAGCGCGTACCTCTGGCCGGTCTTGCTGGCAATGAAGAGCCGCGGGCGCAGGGTTGGGTCGTGATCAGGGTGCCCCGGAGTGATGCGCAGCTTCCAGAACGCCTTTCCGTAGAGGGACTGGCTGGGACCGTACGCGTTGGCCGAGTCGAGATAGTTGATGCCCAGCTCGATGGCGCGAACGATGATGTCCACCGACTCTTCCTCGGACGCGGGGAACTGGAGCGCCGCCTGGCCGCCGAGGCCGAAGGGCGTCACCCAGCGGCCGGTGCGGCCCAGTGTGCGATGAGCCAGGGCAGGCGCTGCGAGCCCGGCGCGAGTGCGACCCGCCAGCGTTGCCGCGCCCAGAATCCCGAGCAACTGCCGCCGTGTGACCATGGCTCCATTGTAATTGTGCGCCAGCGCCGGCGGTTCCGCAGTTGCCTGCGGCCTGGCTGGCGCAAGCGGGCCCCTGCCGTGGGGCGAGTGCGCGTTGCCCCCGCAGCCGCTTTTGGAATCAGGCCCGGGGACCCGGTTGAGAGATCGGCGGCAGGCCGAGCCGGCGGCGGCACTCGTCGAGGATATCAGCGGTGCGCGTGGCGCCGATGCGAGTGGCGCCGAGAGCGCGCATGCGCAGCAGCGCATCGAAATCACGGATGCCGCCGGCGGCTTTCACCTGCACGTGCGCTGGCGAGTGCTTGCGCATCAGGTCGACGTCGTGCTCGGTCGCGCCCCCGGTCCCGTAGCCGGTCGACGTCTTCACCCAATCTACGCCCAGCTCCCCGCAGATTTCGCAAAGGCGAATTTTGCGTGGGTCGTCGAGGTAGCAGTTTTCGAAGATCACTTTGAGCCGGGCGCCGGCCTCGCGCGTGACCGAGAGGACGCGAGCGATGTCCTGCCAAACGTAC
>JBMFPL010000279.1:0-5204 GCA_049969115.1 Bryobacteraceae bacterium
CAAGTGCTCGGCCTGCTCGGCTCACTCCTGGAAGGTGATGTTGATGTCGTTGATGTCCTGGCCGCTCTTGTTCCAGCGAGTGTTGGCGACCCGCCGCATGTAGGCGAAAGGCTTGAAATCCGCGGCTCCGAAAAAGCGCTCGACTTTGGGATTCTCGCGCAGCTTCTCGGCCAGGGTTTTCAAGAAGCCGCGTTGCCGCGCCACCTCGCGGTACGTTTTGGCGATTTCCGCATAGCCGCCGCATCCCAGCGGGCGCAGGCGCACCTGGCGAGCGGAGCGCCCCAAAGCGAGGCTGACAGCAAGCCGGGGAGGCGATGGCGTGTATTCCAACACGATCTCGGTGTAAGGATCGTCCCAGCTCGCCAGCAAGGCGACGCCATCCCGCACCACGCCCAGCATGGCCATCGAATAACCGCTGCCCGTCTCGTAAGCGCGCAGGCGGCGCGTGAAAGGCTTGTCGCCCTCGGCGTAGAGCAACATGCCGAGCCGCCGCGGGATCGCGTAGTAGCTGCGCTCGCCGGGGCCTATCTCCAGCGAGCGGTTCAGCAGCCAGATCTCGCGTTCGCCCGCGGGCTGGGAAAGCCCGTACTCCAATCCCTCCTCGCTCAGGCGGAGCTCGAAATCGAGACCGTCGCCGCGGAATCGCAACACCCCGCCCGAAGCTGGTTGCGGTTCGATGCTCGAGACCGGGCTTCCTTGGATGGCGGGGCTGCGGAGCATCCAAGCGGCATTCGCCCGCTTATCGGTGAGGGCGACGCTGCCATCACGGTGCAGCTCGACGCAGATCGTGCTGTTCTCCAAGATCTAGGCTGCGCTCAGCAGCGGCAAGCAAAGGCACAAGGGTAAGCGGCGGGGCACGAGGCAATCTTAGCGAAACGAAGGGGGCGCGGCGAGCGGGTCCTCCGGCCAGTCGTGGCGCGGATAGCGGCGACCGAGCTCCCGGCGCAGATCGGGGTAAAGGCGGCGCCAGAAACCTTCCAGGTCCGTGGTCGTCTGCACAGGCCGGTTGTTGGGCGCCAGCAGCCGGACAGTCACCGGGGCCTTGCCGCCAGCCAGGCGCGGGGTTTCACGCAGGCCGAAAAGCTCTTGGATTTTGGCCTCGATCCATGGCGGCTGCCCCCGGGCGTAATGGACGGGCACGGTGCGGCCGCTGGGCAGGCGCAGCCGTGCCGGGGCGATGCGCTCCAGTTGCCGCCGCATCTTTTCGGGCAGTCGCGCTTCGAGCGCCCGGATCAGACCGCCGCTGCGGACAACAGCCGCCAGCTCACCGAAGCTGGCAACGCCGCGGCAAAGCGAAACCAGCGCGGCCGCGATGTCTTCCTTGCCCGGCACAGGGACCGGAGCCCAGGCTGCGGCAAACTCCAGACGTGCGCAAAAGGCTTCGATTTCAGCCGGGTCCGCGAACCTGTTCGGACCGGCTTCCAGCGCTCGCTCCGCCAGCAGCCGCTCGGCTTCAGGTCCTCGGGCTGGGCCCGTACTCTGCTCGATCACCAGCTCATCGTAGAGCAGTGAACTGATCCGCTCGACGCGTTCGGCGGCGCGGTTCCACTCCATCTGTTCTTGTTCGCGCACGCGTTCCGGAAACAGGTCGAGCAGCCACTCGGGGCGAATGGCGCTGGCCAGGCGCACCAGCGGAAGGCCGTGCTCGCGCCGCTCCTCTACATCCACTGCGACCAGAAACTCGGCTTCGCGGACCAGGCTGGAGGGCGCCAGGATGGCAGCTCCGCCGCTGGCCAGCAGCAGGTCGCGCTCACGGCGCCGGCGCGCCACGCGGTCCGGGAACGCAACCAGCACCGAGATCAGCAAGGCCTCGTCGGCCTCCGGGTCCGAAGTTCCCACCCGGGCCTCGCGCCGGATCTGCTCGTGGAGCCGGCGCACGCGCGGGCGCCACGGTTGCTCCAACAGCCAGAGCAAGTCGGAAGGACTGGCTGCGCCCGGCGCTGCCAGCAACCGCTCGCCGGCGCTCAGCCACGCCGCGATAGCGCAGGCCTGCTCGCCTACTCCGCGCCGTTCCGCTTCCACGACCAGCCGAGCCAGCCTGGGCTCGAGCGGCAGGCGAGCCATCGCCAGTCCTTCCGCAGTCAAGTCTCCTTTCTCATCGAGCGCTCCCAGGCGGCTGAGCAAGCGATCGGCCGCGTCCCAGGATTCCGGGGGCGGCGCATCCAGCCATTCCAAATCCCGGGGTCGCACCCCACAGGCCCGCAGCACCAGCGACGCGCGGCTCAGATCTTCGCGAAGGGCCTCGGGCGTATCCTGTGCGGGGCGGCGCGCGAAGTCCTCGACGGGGTAGAGCCGGATCAGGCGACCGGGCGCAGTGCGCGCGGCGCGTCCCGCACGCTGTTCGGCGGAGGCTTTGCTGATGCGGCACACTTCCAGCCGTGGCAGGCCGGACCAGGGCGAATGCAAGGCCACACGCGCCAGCCCGCTGTCAATCACTGCGGTCACGCCCTCGATGGTGAGCGAGCTTTCGGCCACGTTGGTGGAGAAGACAACCTTGCGCCGGTCGGCCGGCGCCAGGGCCCGCTCTTGCTCCTCCGGCGGCAGGTCGCCATGGAGCGGCAACAACAGCAGCCCGTAACGTTGGGCCAGCGGCTCGCAAGCGCGCATCGAGCGCCGGATCTCGCGCGCTCCGGGAAGAAACACGAGCACGTCGCCATCGAGGCCCTCGCGCACCAGCGATTCCAAAGCGTGCGTGACCCGCTCTTCCAAGGACTCGGCCGACAGCGGCGTGTATCGCACCGAGACCGGGTACTGGCGCACCTCCGCGCTGACGACCGGGCAACCGCCCAGGAAGCGCGCGACGCCGGCTGCTTCCAGCGTGGCTGACATCACCACCAAGCGGAGGTCCGGGCGTACGGTTTTTTGCAGCCGGCGCAACAGCGCCAGCGCCAGGTCACCTTCCAGGTGCCGCTCGTGGAACTCGTCCAGCACGACGCAAGAGACGCTCTTCAGTTCGGGATCTCGCAGCAACCGCCGTGTGAGGACTCCTTCGGTCATGAAAAGCAGGCGCGTGCGGGGCCCGGCCACTTCCTCGAAGCGCACCTGGTAGCCGACGGTCTCCCCCAACCGCTCGCCGCGCTGGAAGGCGACGCGGCGCGCCGCCAATCTGGTGGCCAGCCTTCGCGGCTCCAGCACCAGCACTTCGCCGCCCAACTCGAGCAGCGCGGGCGGCACCCTGGTGGTCTTGCCCGCGCCGGGCGGGGCCTGAACCACCAGATTGCGATCGGCGCGCACCCGCCGCAGGATCTCGGGAATCAGTCGGTCAATGGGAAGTGCACACACAATCGCTCGTCGCCCGGTGGACGTGCCTGCGCGGAAGCATCTCGCCAGGCCTTCTTTGACTGCACGCCCGGGCTAAAACTAGCATAGAGGCTCTGGCCCGCCAGCCGCGTCAAGTTTGAATTGCAACGCCGGGCCGCTGGAGCGAACGATGGAGGCCTGCGCACGCCCGCATCCGCACCGCTGCCGCATTGTCGAGGCTCGGCGCCGCCTGAGCCGGCGAGAGTTTCTCGGCTTGGCGCTGGCCGCCAATCTCGAAGCCGCGCAATCACCGCGCGCGGGCCTGCTCGAGCCCGAGCAGATGGATGCTCACCTTCACAGCGGCATGGAACGCGAAGTTCCCATGTCGGAATGGGTGGACCTGGTGGCGTCGCTGGGCCGGCGCGCGCTGGTTCTGCTAGACCATCTCGAACTCTACCGCCCCGGGCAGCCGTCGCGGACCAACTACCCGCAGGGAGAAGCCGGGCGCAGGCGTTTCCTCGATGATGTCGAAGCCCAGAGGCGACGCCGCAACGACCTGCTGAGCTATTCGGGATGGGAGGTTTTCGAAGGCGAGCTGGACACCGGCCTCGAGATGGAGGCCTTGCGTGCTGTGGACACGCTGGGCTGGCACATCAGCCACTACAAGACCCAGCGGCCACCCGACGGCGCCGTGCTCATCCGGCGCGCGGAGCAGCTTCGCGACTTGCAACAGCGACTGCCGGTGCCCATGGTCCTGTTTCACCCGTTCACCCCGCGCCTGGAAGGCCTGGAGCGACGCGGCGAAAAGCTGGACCCGGTCAACTGCCGTTACTTCCGCGGCGATCAGCTCGAGCGGTTGACCGCGCTGCTCGAGGGGAGCGACATTTACACCGAGATCAACTATCTTTCGCTGCGGGCCTACTGGGACCGGCCGGTGACGCGGGAGGCGCTCATCGAGGCCATCCGGCCTCTGGCGCAGGCCGGCCTCCGGTTCACGCTGGGTTCGGACGCGCACACGCTCAAACACCTGCGCGATATTCCGTTCGAACCTCACCCCATCCTGGAAGCTTGTGGCATCACCGTAGCTCACCTGCGGCCTTACTGGCTGGCGCTGGCGGAGGCGCGGCGGAAACGGGAGGCAGGCGGCGGGCGTTGACTCGCCGGGCAACCCTCCTTCAGACTAACCATTGATGCCTTCTCGAATCGGACCGTTGAATCCTCCCAAGCGACTTTTGATGGGGCCGGGGCCAGTGATGGTGGAGCCGCGCGTCTACGAGGCGCTCCGCCAGCCCATCGTCAGCCACGTGGACCCGTACTTTTTCCAGGTTTTCGAGGACATCCGCGCCTTGCTGGGGCCGGTTTTCGGAACCCAGAACCCGTTCCGCATGGTGATCTCCGGCACCGGCACCTCCGGCATGGAAACCGCGGTGGTGAACTTCGTCGAACCCGGCATGAAGTTCGCCGTCTTCGCCAACGGCTATTTCTGCGACCGCATCAGCAACATCGCCGAGCGCCAGGGCGCGCAGGTGGTGCGCCTGGAAAAGCAATGGGGCGAGACCTTCGGCGAAGAGGAAGCCTTCGGGTTCGTGCGGCGCGAGAAACCGCACGTAGTGGCGTTCGTGCAGGCGGAAACCTCCACCGGCGTCTACACGCCGGGCAAGGCCATTGCCGCCGCGGCGCGCGAGGTGGACGCGCTAGTGATCGCCGACTGCGTGACCTCGCTGGGCGGCATGCCGGTGAACGTGGACGAAAACGGCATTGACGTGGCCTACAGCTGCTCGCAAAAGGGTCTGAGCTGCCCGCCGGGGTTGGCGCCCATTACCTGCTCGCCGCGGGCTATGGAGCGGCTGCGCGAGCGGAAGCGGCCCGTCCCGTCGTTCTACTTCGACCTGAAGCTGATCGACGAATACTACGAAGGCCAGCACCGCTACCATCACACCGCGCCCATCTCGATGTTCTACGCG
>JBMFPL010000280.1:0-5197 GCA_049969115.1 Bryobacteraceae bacterium
CCCGCGCTGCGCGCCTCACGCCTGGATCCCGCAGCCGCCCTGCGCTATGAATAAGAGCCGGGCGGCTGCCTGGATTGCACTTAGCTCTTCCGGCAGCCCTGTCTCAGGCGCTGCGCTTGCGTCTGAGAAGGGCCAGCGAAGCCAGGCCCAGCCCGACCAGTGCGAATGCGCCCGGTTCGGGGATCACGGACGGGCCGACGTCAAAGCCAGTGACCAGCCCGTAGTTATCGAACCCGATCCCAAAGTTGTGGTAGCGGCTGAAGACGCCGCCCGCGTCTCCGTTCCGGGCGTTCAAGAACAAATTACCCGACTTGCCCAACCCGTCCCTACTCACACGAATGTCCATGAGAAGGTTGCCCGCTCCGGGGTTGTAGTGGAAGGTATTCCCGCTGATGACCCACACGTCGGGAATCACCACGTCGCCGGTGACCACCGCAAACAGCATGTTGTCGGGCCCCAAGTTATCGTCGAACGGGCGGCTGTCTATGTCGTTGACCGCGTATGGGGTGGTTGAAAGGTAGATCCACCAAGTGGTCGGGGCGAGGAGGTTTCCATCCCGTTGGACCCAATCGGCATAGAAGATGATCTTGCCGATGTCAATTGGGCCGGGGAACTGGCTCGCACTGTATACCTGCTGGTAGCGAGTCCCCCAAATCCAGTTGAAGGGGAAGGCGTTGGCACCGGTAGCCGGCTCTCCGATTACGATTGGGGCTGCCAGCGCACCCACCGTGCCCAGCGCGGAAACCAAGATCAGCTTGTGGATGGGCATTGCTTGTCCGCCGCAGTCCATACGCTCTCGGTCCTCAGGACATTATGCCGCTAGCTGCGCTCGCTGTCAAGCGCGAATTGGGTCATCAGCCGTTTCGCAACTTTTTAGAACAAGCGTGAATCGGGCTCCGGCGAGCTGGATGGAGATACCTGGGGCGGGCAAGTTCATGGGTTTTCGGGCTGGCTGGGGTTATCAGCCCGGGGCACAGACGCGCCTTGGAGCGCTTCCAAGAGTCGGATTCCCTGGCGGTGCCTGCTCAGCGTTGGGAGGAAATCACAAACAGCCAGAGGGCGACCTCAAGCCGGGCGGCTAACTCGTGTCCAGCACCACAGGCCGCCCCAGGGCCAGCCGCAGCAGGCGCACCAGTTCGATGCCAGTGCGCACCCGGTGCCGACCGCGGTGCAGCTAGCGCAGCCGGTAGAGCCGCTCGATCGTCAGCGCCAAAGCTGTGATCAGCCACTGCATCAGGACGCTGTGGGTTTCGTGGTGGCAGATGGGCTCCAGGCCGTGCCGGCTCTTGGCTTCGTGGAAGCCCTGGTTTTCGATCTCCCAGCGACTCTTGGCCATCCGATAAAGGGTGGGGCCGCCGACCCGCCGCGAGGAAAAGTTGGTCAGCCACCAAGCCTCGACCACCTCGCCGATGGGTTTCCGTTGCCGATAGCGCAGCACGCGCACGCTCGTCCAACACAAGCTCTCCCAAGGGTCGAAATCATCGGCCTCCCAGATTTCCACGCGGTCCTCTCCCTCCCAGAAGCCATCGCGCGGCGGCCGGCCAGCGAAACGCTTCTGCGCCGCCGTCCACAGCTCGGGCAGGTTGTCCTTGAGGCGCGCCACCACCTTCAAGCCCAGCTCCCCGGCGCCATGCAGAAAGGGCGCGGTGGCAAAGGCGCTATCGACCACCACGTAGTCGGCAAAGCGTCGGCCCAAGTGGGCCACCGCGCGCCGCAGCAGGCGCTGCCCGGCGGCGTATTCGCTGTCGCCCGCGCCGTAAGGCTCCACATCCAAGGGCAGCGAAAGGCCGGTTCCTAACTACGCTGATCCTCACCAGTTGGTGACGATAGCCCAGCACTTGTCCCTGGGCATTGCGCCAGGGCCGGCACCACTGGCAGCGCGCCTTCTCAGAGCGACCAGCGCTGGTGCCATCCAGGGCCAAGCCGATGAAAGCGGTGTTGTCGAAGGCCTTGTTGCGCTTGGCCCGCCGGGCAAGCTGGGCGATGGCCCGGCGCATAGGCTCGGTCTCCAGCCGCTCGACGAACTAGTGTAGAGCGTCGTCACTGAAGCGGTCGCTCACCGCCAGGGCGTGGCGATCGGCTGAGCGGACTAAGGCCTCCACCGCATGGAAGCTCGCCTCGCGCAGCACTTGCCCGATCAGCAGCGCTCAGTAAAGCGCGTGGGCGGGGATCTGAGGCTGGCGGCGACCATCGCCCGGCGCCTGCAGGAACCCTCCGAGACGCAGCGGTCCGCCGACATATTTCCACAGCCGGCGGGGGCTGGGAGCCTTCATGGCAGCTGGCGGCGCTGCCGGCGCGCCAGCACCACCAGTTGGGCGTTGATGGCCAGCACCTCGCGCACCGCATCCAAAAACCGGCGCCCGGCGCGCACCCGGCGTTGGACTTCCACGAGCCACTCTTTGGGGATGTGCCGGGTGTGCTTTTTGCCCCGGACCATGAAGGTCAAAGTCCAGACCGGGTGACCGAGGTCGTTGGGTTGGGCGCAGTGGCAGGTGGGCTTGCCGCAGCGCAGATGGCTTTGCGCGAGCGAGCCGGGCAGCAGGTCTTGGGGGATGGCGAAGCGAGCCAGCAGTTGGGCCTTACGCTGGCGCAGGCGGGCAGCTTGGAAGCCGCGCGGTTGGGCATAGGGCCCGTGTATCTTGCGGTAATTATACCATCAGGCAAACAAAAAGCAAGCGCAATGTTCGGGAACGCGAAAACAGGCAGCCGTCGCGTACGGCTTCCCCCGGCCGGCATTCCCCCGCCGGATCAGGCTCCCGTTACAGCTCGGCGAAGTTCCGAAACGGCTGACTTCACTCTAGCCGTTTCGCTCCAGGTAAACCGCTAGCTCACGCCATCAGAACACCAGCTTCAAGGCGAACTGGAAGGCGCGCTGGTCGGCGGCTGCTCCAGTGACCTCACCAAAGCTAGCACTGCCGAAGTCGCCGACCGGGTTGTTGAAGTGCGGGGTATTGGTGAAATTGAAGGACTCCATGCGTAGCTCGCCGCCCAGCCGCTCGCCGATGATGGGGAACCTGCGGAACACGGCGAAGTCCAGGTTCACCAAGCCGGGGCCAGTCAGGATGTTGCGGCCCACATTGCCGAAGGTGTTAGGCGGCGGCGCGGAGAACTTGGTGACGTCGAGCCACTTGACCCCGCGGCCCACGTTACCGTAAATGGCCGGCTTGCCGTCAACGTTGGGGCGATTGCCATTGCCCGGCGCGTTCAGCGTTGCAGCGCTGTAAGTGAAACTCACGGGTAGCCCGGTCATGGAGATGAAGGTGCCGCTGATCTGCCAGTCACCGAGCAACCAGCGCGTAGCGCCGGTCTGGGCCCAGCGTTTGCCCCGCCCGAAAGGCAATTCGTAGACAAAGCCACTGACCAGCGAATGCGTGCGGTCGTGGCTGGAACGGCCACGGTTGAGCTCGGGAAAGGCGTGGATGTAAAGGCCGCCGTTGTCGTCCGCGAAATTGATGGCTTTGCCGAAGGTGTAAGCCGTGGTGAGCACCAAGCCCTCAGAAAACCTTCGGTCAAGCTTCACCTGCAAGGACTGGTAGTGGGATCCGAACGGGGTCCAGACGTTGGTGGTCTCCTTGCGCCCGAACTTCTGGTTCAGGGGCTGGCCAGCGGCGCCTGCGCCGGGAACCATGCCCGCATTTATGTTGCGGTTGATGAGCACGCCCAGGGCGTGATTGGCCACGTAGCCCGCCTCCAGGGCGAACTTGTAAGGCAGGGCCTGCTGGACGGTAACATTCCAGGCCTGCAAGTAGCCCTGCCGCAGGTCCTTGCGTAGGTGCAGGTAGTTGCCCGCGGGCGCCGGGCTGATGATGCCGTTGGGCGGGATGGCAGCATACATGGGCGGGGGGAAACCCGCAGCCATGGAACCCGCGGCGCGGAAAGAGTTCTCGGCAAAGAAAGCGTTGTTCTGCTTGACGGGGAAGGCGAAGGCCCATTTGTCGTCGGGGTAAGTCGGATCAATCGTGATCCCGTAGCCGCCGCGCACCACAGTTCCCTGCGCCAGCCGGTAAGCCAGACCGAAGCGTGGCGCAAAGTTCTTGAAGTCGGTCTTTAACCCCAGATTCCAAGGTATGCTTCCCACACCCGCTAGCTCCAGGGTATTGTTGTCTGGGATGTAGTTGGAGAACCCCGCCCGGTGCACGGTGGTGGGCGGCAGGTAAAGTTCGTAGCGCAGGCCCATGTCAATGGTCAGCTTCGGAGTGACCTGCCACTTGTCCTGGAAGTACGCAAAGACCTGGGTCTGCCGGAAGGTGGGGAAGATGCCTGCCAGGTCACGCCCATACTCGTTGGGTAGGTCCAGCAAGAAGGCCGCAAAAGAGTTGGCGAAGCTGGTGCGCGGATCCCCGTTCAGAGCCGTGGGGCCGGCACGAAAGATGAACAGGCCGCGCGGGTTGTAAGTCTGGGTTTGGAGCAAGTCGTCGCGATTGCGGCGAACGTCGGCCCCGGCCTTGAGGGTATGATTGGAAAGCACTCTGGTCCAGTTGGAGACCATGTTGAAGTTGGTTTCCGCGCGAATCCAGGGCAGGCTGGCTGCGAATCCGACGATCGGGTTGCTGTAGCCATCCACGTTGATGCTGGTTAGACCGCTGGTCCACCAGTCCAGATTGACGCCGCGGATGCCGATCTCTTCAGCGGTCTTGCGCCCGCTGTCCTGATTGAAGGCATCGTTGCGATAGCGCATCACGCCAAAGCGGAACTCGACGATGCTGCGCTCGTTGAAGATGTGCGTGTAGTTGAAAGCAGTATTCTGGGAGAGCTGCTTGCCTTCACCCGCGAAACCGCCCGATTTGGGGCCGCCGTAAATCCCGTACAGGCCCGGATCGAAAATACGGGAGCGCTGCATGCTGTAGCGGTACATCAAAGTGTCGCGCTCGCGGAAAAGGTGGTCAATCTTGACATCCGCCGAGTGGGTGTCCTTCTGGCGCACCGTGGCCAGCTCGTAGTTGGTGGCGAAGCCGCTGAAGGTGGGCGGAGGAATAAAGCTCAAGATCCTTTTGGCAATCGGGCTGATGCGGCTGTCGGGGATCTGCTTGCCGGGGAAGGGCAGGCGCCCGGTGCCGTCCGGCTTACCTGTCAGGGGGTCGTAGATGGTCGTGGTAGAAAGGCTAAGATCGCCACGGCGGAAATCCATGGTGGGGATGGTAGCGCGCGTGACATCGCCGCGCCGGTCTCGGGTGCCCTGGTAGTCGGCGAAGAAGAA
>JBMFPL010000281.1:0-5175 GCA_049969115.1 Bryobacteraceae bacterium
CCTTGCCCGTCATGAGGTTGGCCCCCCAACGTCGTACCTTGACACGGGCGGCGGGAACTGGCCCGGCAAGCTATAGACCGAGCGTCTCGATGGTCGCCCTCCGCCGGCGCAACCAGGCCGCTTGCAATGCCCCCAAACCCCCGCTCGAAGCCAGAAACAGGCCGAATGCCGCCACCCCGAAGGGAAGCAAAACAACCGGCCGGCTGAAGTCGGGCATGGGGACCTCGAACACGGGCAGTAGCTTGCCGCCCGCGTTCCAGGCTCTGCCCGGGCGCAGCCCCCTGCCGGGGCTTCCCGTAGCGGCCGCATGCCCGCGCCCACTCGCCAGCGAATCTTGCAGGCGGCGGCGAAGACGCGCCAGTTCCGCCGACCCTAGCGACGGCAAGGACCGCGCTTCGCGCAAAACGGCTGCCAGCAAGCGGGGGTTCCCGCAAGTGTTGGCCGAGCAGGCGATGCCGAAGCGGGCTACCGACCTGACATATTCCTCGAGCAGCCGCGCTTTTTCGCCGGGCGCGAACTTATAACTGCCTTGTCGGTCCACTTCCAGCAGCCTCGCGAGCATGTACTGGCGAGCATGCGGGTTGTGCTTTTCGAAGAACTCCCGCAGGCCCAAGCTGAGTTTGTCTTCGACATAGATGCGATAAGTCCGCTCCCAGTAAGCCCCGCCCACCTGCTCCGGGGTGGTCGCCTGCCACCCGTACAGGTTCTCGAGATGGTCCGCGATTTCGCGCGCCCCGGCGTAGCCTGAGGCCTGCATTTGCCGGATCCATTTCGGATTCCAGAAGCGGCTGTTCACTTCCGCGGCTAGAAAGGCCTGGAAGTCCTGGAGCCGCTCCTTGCCGCGGGCGCGAAGGTTGGCCACGTAGAACTGTGGCGCGCGGCCGCCGTTGAGCGCCTTCGTTGCCAGGTTGAGCCCGCCCGCGAAATCGTAAAAGTCGTCGTTGTCAGTAACGCCGTAAAGATTTGTGCTGCGGGAATGGACCACCGCCTCGTTGCCCTTGAGGTGGGAGGCCAGGGCTTGCGGCACGCTGCGTCCCCAGATTCCCTCGCCGTAAGCAAAGTTGTTGTGGCGGAGGTACGCTTCGGCGACCGCCGCGGCATTGCCCGCATCGCGGCTCTGTTTGACCAGATTCGCAATGCCCGCGCCATAGTCGCCGGGCGCAGGCCCGAACACGCGCGCGGCAGCGGCTTTCTGCGCCTCTTCGGCCGGCACGCCTTGCCCGCGCAGCTCCGCCGCGATGCGGCGGCTATTGCGGCTGAGCGCGTTGTCACCCGCCGCCTGCACCATGCGCGCAGCCCGATCGAGCAGCAGCATCTTGTCCGGGAAGCCATCGCGATAAATGCCCGCGACGGTGACCACCACGTCCACGCGCGGCCGCCCCAGCTCAGACTCGGGGACCAGCCGCAAATCATCGACCACGCCGCGTGAGTTCCAGCGCGGTTCAACCCCCATCAGGTAAAGCGCCTGGCATTCCATGGCGCCCTGGTGCCGGATCGTCTCGCCGTACCAGAGCACCAGACTTACTTTCTCGGGATACTTGCCGGTACGTTTCCGGTACTGTTCGAGCAGTTCGCCGGCTAACTTCTGGCCTACCTCGCACGCTGCGGGCGTGGGAATGAGCGAGGGGTCGAAGTCATGGAGATTGCGGCCGCTGGGCAACACGGCAGGGGCTCGCAACGGGTCACCCGAGGGCCCGCTGGGCTGGAACTGGCCGCGCAGGATCCGCACGAAGTTGCCGAGTTCCGCCTCCGCCGAAGCGCGCAGGTTCTTGAGCCATTCAACGCCGGCCGCAATCTGGGTCTGGATCTTGTCCTTCAGCGCGCCGCTCCACCCTGGACCGGGTGGGGGCTGCCGCCCTGCCGCCAGCTCACGGGCCCAGCGCTCCGGTTCGCCGTCCAGCTTCCGCAGCTCTTCGGCGCTGAAGCCCGATCTGAGGAACTGAGCCAGCGCCTCGATCTGAAGGTCCTCGGGCGGCAGGCGGCCGAGCACGTGCACGCCCAGCGGGATGGGCCCTTCTTCGGCCTGCTCCAGAAAATCGCGCACGCGCTGGAGGACCTCGGGCCAAGGGGCATGCTCGAGCTCGAGCCCTAGCTGGTTGTCCAGCCCCAGCCTGCGGATCTCCTGCCGCGTGCGGTCTTCGTATTCGGCCAGCAGCGCAGGCGAGATTTCCGCCGTCTTCTCCATCTGCTCCAGCGCTTCGCGCAGGGGGCGGAACTCGTCCTGCTGGCCCCCGCTGGTGATCAACGGCGTCAAGTGGCCGATCAGAGTAGCGTACCCGCGACGCCGGGCGGTGGTGGATTCACCCCCGCCGTCCACGATGTAAAAGTAAGGGGAGGGGACGTCACCCAGCAGGACTTCGGCCGCATCCCAGCCCGCCAGGCCGACGTTCTTGCCCGGCAGGAACTCCAGCGTGCCGTGCCGGCCCAAATGCACGATGGCGTCGGCCCGGAAAATTTCGCGCAGCCACAGGTAGGCGGCGACGTAGCAGTGCGGGGGTGGGACGGTGGTGTCGTGCTGCACGGCCGCGGCCTTTTCGAAGGAGGACCTCAGCGGCTGCGGACCGATGAAGACGTTGCCGAAGCGTAATCCGGGAAAGACGCAGAACGGTTCGCCATCGCGCGAGCGGATGGTCATCAACCGCGAACTTTCGGGCGGGCCCCAGCCCTGGAGGACGCGCTCGCGGAATTGGGCTGGAGTCGCCGCCAGCCAGCGGCGGTATTGCCGGATCGGAATCAATACCGCTTGGCCAGCGTTGACAATGCGGTCCAGCTCCCCGGGAGCCCACTGCGCGACGTTGCGGCCGGAGGACTCCAACATTTGCAGCAGCTCTTGTTGGGATGGGACCCGGTCGCCCGTATGGAACCCTTCCTCGCGCAGCCGCCGGAGGATGGCCGCCAGGCTGGCCGGCACGTCGAGATAACTCGCTCCGATGTTTCCCTTGCCCGGCGGATTGTTGTAGTAAAGGATAGCGATCCGCTTTTCTGCGTCGGGCTTGCGCCGCAGCGTGATCCAGCGCGCTATGCGCCGCACTGCGGCCTCGACGCGCTCGGCGATGGGCACTGTCACCTGTGCCCTACCATCCGGCGTGCGTTCGGTGGCGGCGAAGGTGACTGGCTCGACCGCACCCGCGCGCTCGGGCGCAGCTACCTGAATGGCTATCTGGTCCGAGCGCAAGCCTTGGGGCGATTCCGACCACTGGCTCACCGCCTGCCGCGTGGTCATCAGGTTGACGACGTGAACATTCAGGCGCCCCAGAAACTCCTGATCAGCGGGCCGTGCAAAGCCGAGGTTCAGCGCAAAGATTCCCTCGGCCACGCAGCGCCCATCTTTCACCAGGAAGGGCTCGGCGACATCCGGCGGCCAGCCAAAGACCGCCAGCGGGATCATGCCATGGCGCTCGATCGCGCGGATCAGCGCGTCCACGTGGGCTGTATCGCGGTTCTTGTAATGCGTCTGATAGAAAAGCACAGCCACGAGCGGCGCATCGGCCGCCGGGGACCGGTGACTCCGGTACCAACCGAGGTAGGCAGCGAGACTTACAAACGGCTGCGAGGCTTCGGGATGATAGATGCCGGCCGTTACCGTAGGCACGGGCGGCTCCACCACAATTCCCCCGCGCCCGGCCACCCGCACGTAGAGGAAAGCGAGCAGCCGCGCTATATTTTCGGGCCCGCCATAAGTCCAGTACTCGACCGCCGCGTTCAGTAACTGTTCGTCCTGCCTGAGGCCGAAGAAACGCAGCGCCGGTTCCGGCCAATGGGCCAGCACCATGACGCCCCGCGCCATCGCGGCGCGAAACTGCGGGGCCAGGCGCGCGGCCGCCTCGCGCGGCATCAAGTACGTGTGGATGACGTCCGCCCGGTCCCATCCTTCGGGCGGCGCTTCGGGATCACCGTAGATGAGCTGGATTCGTCCCGCGCCCCACCGCTCGACGAATTTCTTTTCCGCCTCGGGCACCGCCTGGCCCAGCCGGGTCAGAATCGTCACCCGCAGCGCCTCGCCCGCTAGCGCGAACGAGGCGCAGGCCACCAGGAGGACCAGTTCCCTCATAGACGGATCCGGAGACCTGCAAACAGCAGCCTGCCGGGAGCCCGGGAGTAGCTGTAATAGATCCTGTCGAAAAGGTTGTCGCCGCTCACTTGCAGGGCGACGCGGCTCGTCAGCTCGAAAGTAAAACTGGCGTCCATGACAAAGTAAGGATCATAGGCGCCATAAACGCCGTGCGTGGTGTCCGTGTTGGCGTCGCTTGAGAACTGGGCAGAAACGTAGCGCCCGGTGACGGAAGCGTTCCACCGCTTCCGCACCGCGAACAAGCTGAGCGCGCACGAGTGCTCGGGGACGTAAGGAATTCTCTTGCCCACAGAGGCCGGAGCTGCCGGGTTGGAGGTGATCTCGGCCAGCGTCCATGTGTAAGCGCCGCGGGCATACAGCCAGCTTGTGAGCGGCGCGCGCGCTGACGCCTCGACTCCCCGCGTGTGCGCCCGAGCTGCGTTCACCACCGGCCGGTATCGTCCCTGAGGATCGCGGCTGAAATCCGTCGTCCGATAAATCAGGTCCCGGACGTGATTGTCGTAGAAAACCGCGTCCGCCTCGAATCCCCGCTGCCAACGACGGTTCGCGCCAACTTCCCACGCCGCCAGCTTTTCCGGCTTCAAGTCAGGATTGGCGGCAAAAAGGGTGCCCGCCGAGGAACGCCAGGTACGGTAAAGATCATAGATGGTCGGGTTCCGGTAGGCATTGCCGGCGCTGGCCCGCAGGGCAATCGCGCCGGGAAGACGGAACAGGACCGCGGCCTTGGCGGTGGGTGCGTGATGGGAGCGCGGCTGGTAGACCTCGGGTGGCGATGTTGCAGTAAGTTGGACGTTCCCCCCATACGTTCGCCAGTAATCGTAGCGGGCGCCCCAGATGAGCGAAACCCGCTCGGCCGCGCGCCACTGGTGCTGGAGGTAAGTCCCCTGAGTATATGACTTTCCCTGAGCCCAGTAAGAGAACGTTCCCCCTTCCTTGCGCCGGGTGTAGTTGGGCACGGCTGTTTCTACCGCGTGGGATGAATCGCGGCGCAGATCGGTCCCCGCAGTCAGTGTATTGCGGGATCCCGCATCCCGGTTCCACTGCGCCTCGCCGAACCACGCCCGCCCGGGCCGGTCGCTGACGGTTCCCGGCCCGCCCAGCAG
>JBMFPL010000282.1:0-5134 GCA_049969115.1 Bryobacteraceae bacterium
GGCGCCAGCGTGGCCTGGCTGTGGTCCTGCGGTCGCGGCACGATCATGCCCTCCTGCAAACCACGCAGGGTTTCCACCAGCAACCCGGCGCCCATTGCGGCCAGGCGGCTGCGCAGCTCCTCGGCCGTCTCCTCGGGCCCGATTTCGGTTTCCCGCTGGAGCAGGATGTCACCCGTATCCAGGCCGGCGTCAATGCGGATGGTGGTCACGCCGGTGCGGGTTTCTCCGTTGGCGATGGCCCACTCGATAGGCGCAGCGCCGCGGTAGCGCGGCAGCAGGGAGGCGTGCACGTTGACGATGCCATGGGGAGGGATTTCGAAGATGGCGGGGGGGATGATCTTGCCGTAGCCGACCACCACGCCTGCCTCCGGGGCCAGCGTTCGCAGCCACTCGATGAACTCGGGGTCCCGGATGCGCTCGGGCTGCCGGACTTCGAGCCCCAGCCGCTGCGCGCATTGTTTGACCGGGGGCGGAGCCAGCACCTGGCCGCGCCCGGCAGGCCGGTCAGGCTGGGTGACGACGGCGAGAACCCGGTGGCCTTCCCGGACCAGCGCTTCCAGGCTGGGCACTGCGAACTCGGGGGTACCGAAGAAAACGACGCGCATGCGTGCCCGTGCTCAACCCCACTCGCCCGCTTTCATCAGCTTGCGGATCTTGCGGCGTATCAAATCCCGCTTGAGGGAACTCAGGTGCGCCAGGAACAGCCGGCCATCGAGATGATCGGTTTCGTGCTGGAAGGCGCGCGCCAGCAGGTCCTCGCCCGTCATTTCGAACCATTCGCCGCGGAGGTTCTGCGCCCGGATGGTGACGCGCTTGCCGCGGCGCACAGGCTCGTAGAATCCGGGCACGCTCAGGCACCCTTCCTCGACCGTCTGCACGCCTTCGACGGCCAGGATTTCCGGGTTGATGAGCACGATGCGACGGCCGGGGTCTTCGCCGGCGGACGGGTCAACGACGGCGATGCGGCGCGAGATGCCGATTTGCGGCGCCGCGAGACCTACGCCGTGGGCCGCGTACATGGATTCAAACATGTCCTCCACCAGCCGGTGCAACTCCTCCGTGTCGAACTCCTGCACCGGCTCGGCCGGTCGCTCCAGAACCGGGTCCCCGTATTTGACGATGCGATAAATCATGGTCGTTCCATCTTCAATAGCGCCGCAATTGTTCGAGGTAACCCTGGTAGTTCCGCTGCGTCTCTTCCAGCGAGTCGCCCCCGAATTTCTCCAGGAAGGCGCCGGCCAGCACGATGGCAACCATGGCCTCGCCCACCACGCCCGCCGCCGGCACGACGCAGACGTCGCTGCGCTCGTAGGCTGCGGCAGCCGGCTGGCGCGTGGCCAGGTCCACTGACTCCAGCGGGCGCCGCAGCGTGGAGATCGGCTTGAGGTAGCCGCGCACGATGATATCCTCGCCGTTGCTCATGCCTCCTTCAATGCCGCCCGCATGGTTGGAGTCGCGCCAGAATCGGCGCGCAGCCGCATCGTAGCGGATGGGATCCTGGACGCGCGAACCGAAGGAGGACGAAGCCTGGATGGCGTCGCCAATCTCGACACCTTTGACGGCCTGGATGGAGAGCACGGCCTGGGCCAGCAGGCCGTCGAGCCGGCGGTCCCAGCTCGCGCAGGAACCCAGGCCGGGGGGAACCCCGCGGGCCACCACTTCGAACACGCCACCCACCGTGTCCCCTGTCCGGTAAGCCTCGTCCACCACCTCTTTCATGCCGCGCTCGACTTCGGCATCCACGCAACCTAGCACTACCTCCTCGCGGCGGCTCAGTTCCACCAGCTCATCCCAGCGGGCCTTCCTCTCCAGCCGGACGCTGCCCACGGCCACCACGTGACTCAAAACCTCGATGCCGAATTCGCGCAGCAGCGATTTGGCCAGCGCCCCGGCGGCCACACGGGCCGCGGTCTCACGAGCGCTAGCACGCTCGAGAACGTAGCGCACGTCAGGGAAGTTGTACTTCAGGGCGCCGGCCAGGTCGGCGTGCCCGGGCCGGGGCCGCGTGACTGGTCGTCTCGCGGCCTCGTCGCCTTCGCGTCTCTCCACCGGCAGAGCGTTGGCCCAGTCGGCCCATTCGCGATTGCGAATGAGAACCGCTACCGGCGCCCCGATGGTTCGCGAGTGCCGCACGCCGGCGACGATCTCGGCGTGGTCGCGCTCGATCTTCATGCGCCCGCCACGGCCATAACCTTGCTGCCGGCGCCAGAGCTCACGGTCCACCTCGGCCACGGAAACGGGAACGCCGGCGGGCAGGCCGCTCAACAGCGCAACCAGACATTCACCGTGGGATTCGCCGGCCGTTTCCAGGCGTAGCATGGGGAATATACCATCCTATCGGAGCCACGCTGGCCGCGGCAACCGTAACATCGCCTTCACTCGCCGATCATGGCTCATTAACATCGGACTTTTATGGTAAGCTTTGAGAAACTCAATGCTGGGACACGTCGCCGCGCGAGTTCCTAAGGGAGGTTAGAGATGGTCAAACTTGCAACACGGGTCACCGCCCTGGCGTTTGCCATCGCGGTCGTGGGCTGGGCGCAATCTGACGCCAACAAGGGCCAGATCGTGGGGACGGTCTATGATCCCAACCAGGCCGTGGTGCCGAAGGCAACCGTCAAAATTCGCAACCTGGATACCGGTTTCACGCGCGAACTGGGGACCAACGAAGTGGGGCAGTATCGCGCCGTCCTGCTCGATCCCGGGCGCTACGAGGTGACGGCGGAGGCGCCCGGCTTCGCGCCCACCACCGTGTCGGGCCTGGTGCTGAATGTAGGATCCACGGTTAGCGCCGACATTCGCTTGCAGGTGGCCTCCACCACCACGCTGGTCGAGGTGGGAGAAACGCTGGTGAACGTGGCGCCCGCGGCCTCGCGCGTAGTGGACCGACGCGCCCTTCAGGACCTGCCGATCAATGGCAGGCGTTTCCAGGATCTGGCGCTGGTGACTCCGACCGTTCAGGTTGACCCGCAGCGCGGCCAGATCTCGATCGCCGGCCAGCGCGGCATTTACTCGAATGTCATGGTGGACGGTACCGACTACAACCAGCCTTTCTTCGGCGGCATCCGCGGCGGCGAGCGGTCGAACCTGATTTTCACCGTGCCGCAAAGCGCCATCCAGGAATTCCAGGTGGTCGCGACGGGCTACGCGGCCGAATACGGGCGTTCCACGGGCGGCGTGGTCAACGCCATCACCCGGTCCGGATCGAACGAATTCCACGGCGAGGCCTTTTACCAGCTCCGGCACAAGGAGCTGGGGCTGAAGACTCCTTTCAATCGCCAGTCGCTCGAGACCCAGCATCAGTTCGGCGGTGCGCTGGGCGGCCCCATCCGCAAAGACCAGGTTTTCTTCTTCGGCGCTCTGGAGCGCCAGCAATCGCGCACGCCGCGCCTGGTGTTCTTCCCGCAACTGCGGCGGGTCACGCCCGGGCCCAACACGGCGGAGGCCTATGAATACTACCAGGGACAGGAGACGCCTTTCACCCAGACCAACGACGGGACCGCGCTCACGGCGCGCACCGACCAGCAGTTCCGCGGCGGCTCCCGGCTCACTTTCCGCTATAACTTCTCCGACGGCAACGCGCTCAACGCCACCAGCACCGGGACGCGCATCGAACCTACCATTGACCGCGCTATTTCCAACAACGGCACCGAAAAGGATCGCACCCACACGGGGAGCACACAGTTCACCTGGATTCTCAGCCCCACACTGGTCAACGACCTGCGCTTCGCAACTTCTTACGAAATTCGCCCGCGCCTGACTAACTCCGCGACGCCGCAGGTTTCCAGCGTGGTCGGCCGCTTCGGCGGTGTGGATTTTCTGCCCACCGTGCAGGATGACATGCGAATCCAGATCAACGACGGGCTCTCGCTGATCCGGGGCACGCATACCTTGAAATTCGGCGTGGACTGGAATCACCTGGGCACCTTCCAGACCTTCGGCTTCAACCAGTTCGGCGCTTTTGCGCTCAGCGGCACCGATGTCAATCTTCACCTGGACATACTTTCCCGCGGGGGAGCCATCCCCAACCGTTTCGACGACCGCTCTGTGACTTATCGGCGCCAAATAGGGAATCTGCTGGCCAAATACCGCGTGCAGCAGGCCGCCTTGTACGCGCAGGACAGCTGGCGGATTTCTTCCGCGCTCACCCTGGATTTCGGGCTGCGTTGGGAAGGCCAGTGGAATCCCACACCCGAGGCCAATAACACCAATCTCGTCAACCTGGTGCGCGGCTTTCGTTTCCCGATCGGAACGTTCGATCCGACCGTGATTCCCGACAGCCCCGCCCAGTTCATGCCGCGCTTCGGCTTCGCCTGGACGCCCGCCTCCTCGCGGCGAACGGTGGTGCGCGGGCACGCCGGCGTCTTCTACGCAGCCACCCCGATGCTGCTGTTCGCCGGCCCCATGAACAATTACCGCTGGCCGCCGGGCGACGTTTCCATCCAGTTGCCGCGTTCGGGCTCGACCGTGTACCGCGACTTGCTCGCGGTGGGCGTGGATCTGAACCAGTACAGCTTGGACAAGCTTCCCATCCTGGACGTGGCCACGGTGCAGCGGGCCGCATCCGGCGGCGGCGCCGCGCCCGATCCTTTGCGAGGCGCCAACCTGCTGGCGATGGCGTCCGACTTCCGCAATCCTCGCTCCCTGCAAGCGGGGCTGGGAACGGACAGCGAGCTGTTCCGCAATTTCGTGGCCGGCGTGCACGCGCACTATGTCAACACCGTGCACCTGGAAATGAACCGCGACTTCAACCTGCCGGCGCCGGTGATCCGGCCGAACGACAAGTCGCTGCGTCCCTTCTTCGGCCTGCGTTCGGGCACGCAGCGCCCGGTGCCTGGGCTGGGCAGCCTGTGGGTGCGCCAGTCCGCTTCGCGTTCCATGTACCGGGGCCTTACCCTGTCGGCGCAGTACCGCACGCAGCGGCTCCAGTTCGGCGCTTTCTACACGGCCTCGCAAACTTACTCTTACGAGGATAACGAGCGCGACGCCAGCGGGGTCCGCTACGAAAACTCGTTCAACCTGGCGCCCGAGTACGGTTACTCGGACCTGGACATGCGCCACCAGTTGACCGGCTACGCGGTGGCTTCCCTGTTCTGGGGCATTGACGTTTCGGCCACCTTCCGCGCCACCAGCG
>JBMFPL010000283.1:0-5116 GCA_049969115.1 Bryobacteraceae bacterium
CGCAACGCGTAAAGGTCGGCGTCCTTCAGAACGACGTGGAGCCGCACGACTTGGCCGGCCAGTTTGGAAACGTCGCTGCGGCCCCGCCAGCGCACGGTCCCTTCGATTTCATCCCCGACGATTTCCGGGCAATCATCCAGCGCGTAACCGGGAAGCGGCTTGCCGCCGGCGTCCGTGATCTCGATGCGCAGCATGCCGGCAGCCGAGGTCGAGTAGTTGATCTCGAGCTCGCGTCCTCGGAAGCGGAGTGGGCGCGTCCAGGCCTCCCCTGCCCGGTGGCCGGCATGCAGGGATGCGATGCGATCCAGCGTGAGCACGTAGCGGTTCAGGTGCGCGCTGGGCTGTGCGTAGTGCCGGGTCACGTAGAAGGACATTTCGTGGGGTCCGGTCGGGACGATGTTGAGCGCGGGGTAATTGGCGCGGGAGACCCAGTTGGCGGGACCAAGGCCCGGTCGCACAAAAGCCTCCCGAAATGTTCTATCGTAGCGGGCCCCGCCGCGGCTGGTCAGCAGCACGGCGTCCGAGCAATCCCCCGCGTAACGCGGGTCTACCCCGATCCGCCGCACCTGCTCTTCAGTGAGCACCCGCCGCCCCGGCAGGAAGCGGGCTGCCAGCCCTAGATACAGATGCGGCGCCCGGAAATAAGGGAAGGTCTGGTTGGTGTAAAGGTGCTCGGGCGGCGCATCGCTGAAGTCCATCTCCACGGGCGGCGTCCAGTGCAGGAAATCCTCGCTGGTGGCCCGCGAGATCCAGCGGTAGTCGGTGTTCCCGATGCGCTTCCAAGTGCGGTAATAACAGACGTAACGCGCCTCGGCTTCCGACCAGAAGGCGACGTTCTGCGAATCCAGGGCCGCACGATCGGGGGCGGGAATCACCGCTTCGTCCCGCAGGGGCCGCCAGCGGATCCCGTCGGCGGAGACGAAGGCGTGAAGGCCTGTGTTCGACGTTCCGGCCAGCGCCTTGTAGCGCTCGGCGGGCGGAACTCCGGGCCGCGTGTCGAGGAAGGGCGAAAAGTTGTGGGAGAAAGGCCGCTGCCCGGCCAGGATCACGTTGTTGTCGCGCGTGCCGCCCACCTCGAACAGGCCCAGCCTGGGTTTGGTCCAATGAACCCCGTCTGAGGATTCGGCGTAGCAGGTGACCTCGCGCGAGCTGCCGTTGGGCCCGGCTGATGGCAAGCCGCGGTAGTAAAGGCGATAACGCGCGCCATCGTAAATGACGGTGAAGTAGCCGCTGAACGGCCCTTCCCAGGGCGCATCGAGTCGCAGCACGGGACCGGCTTCCCGCGGCTCGACGAGACGCAGCTCGGCGCCGCTCGCGCGCTCGATCAACACCCGATCCACCAGCAGCTCGCGGCGGGACCCCAGCTCGAAGACTTGGGCGGCGGAGGCCAGCGCGAAAAGCAGGGCCAACATCAGGCGGATCATCGCATCGAGTCTACACCACCGGCCGTGCGGATATACTGGGCAAGGTATGCACCACAGCACTCGTCGGACGTTTTTCTGGACGACCGCACTCGCCTGCCTGGGCCGGAGGCGCGCGGTCTCGGCCTTGGAAAAGATCCGCGTGGGCCTGATCGGCTGCGGCGGGATCAGCCGCAGCGACCTGACCGCCTTCCTGAGTTATCCCGAAGTAGACTGCCCGGTGGTCTGCGACGTGGACGAGTCGCGGATCGCCGGCGCTTTCGCGCTGGTGGAGAAGCTTCGCAAGCAGCGACCGGAAGGGGTGAAGGACTTCCGCCGTATTCTCGAGCGCAAGGACGTGGACGTCGTGCTGGTTTGCACGCCCGATCACTGGCATGCGCTGCCCACGGTGCTCGCCTGTCAGGCGGGCAAGGACGTCTACGTGGAGAAGCCGCTGGCGACTACCGTGGCCGAGGGACGCGCAATGGTCGAAGCGGCTCGGCGTCACGGCCGAGTGGTGCAGATGGGCACCCAGTGGCGCAGCGGCCCGCACTATCAGGAGGCCATCGAGTTCGTGCAGTCGGGCAAGCTGGGCAAGATCCGCCAGGTGCGCGCCTGGGCGTACCTGGACTGGGTGGGCGGCATCGGCAAGCCGCCCGACGGCGATCCTCCCGCTGGCGTGGACTACGACTTCTGGCTAGGACCCGCGCCGTTGCGTCCCTTCAATCCCAACCGTTTTCACTTCAACTTCCGCTGGTTCTGGGATTACGCCGGCGGGCTGATGACCGACTGGGGCGTGCACCTGATCAATCTTGCCCTGTGGGCGATGGGGTCGCAGCCGCCGCGCGCGGTGAGTTCCACAGGCGGCAAGTACGTCTGCGACGACAACGCGGAAACCCCCGATACCCAAGTCGCCCAGTACGAGTTTCCCGGCTACGTGCTGATCTGGGAACACCAGATGCTGGGCGGCGTAGGCCTCGGTGGCCGGCCGCACGGGCTGGCCTTCAGCGGCAGCGAGGCCACCCTGATCGTGGACCAGCGCGGCTGGGAAGTTATCCCCGAGCCCAAAAAGCGCAATCTCAGCATCAAACGGCTGGTTGACCCGCAGGATCGCAACGCCGACGGCCGTCGCGCCCACGTGGGCAATTTTCTGGAGTGCGTGCGCTCGCGTCGCCAACCGGTCAGCAACGTCGAGGTGGGACATTTCGTTTCCACGGTGGCCGCGCTGGGCAACATCGCCTTGCGCACGCGCTCGCGCGTCGAATGGGACGCTGCCTCGGAACGCATTGCCGGCAACGCCCAGGCCAGCCCCCTGCTGACGCGCGCCTACCGGAAGCCCTGGTCGCTGCCTTACATGCCTGCTTGAAGGCTGCGCTCAGGCCTGGGGTTCGGCCGTCCTGGCTTCCAGCAAGGCTCGCACCTGAGCCTCGAGTTGCTCGACCCGCCGGGTGAGCTCTTCGATCGCCTGCCCTTCAGGGTCCGGCAGCTTGCCGTGCTCCAGCTGGTCGTTGACCGAGACGCCCGCGACGCGCACCACGCGGCCGGGCACGCCGACCACCGTGGAATGGTCGGGCACCGAGCGGATCACCACCGAACCGGCGCCGATCTTCACGTAATTGCCGATGTGGATGTTGCCCAGCACCTTGGCGCCCGCGCCGATCACCACGTGATTGCCGATCGTGGGGTGGCGCTTGCCTTTCTCCTTGCCCGTGCCACCCAGCGTCACGCCCTGGTAGAGCAGCACGTCGTCGCCGATCTCAGTGGTCTCCCCGATCACGACGCCCATCCCGTGATCAATGAAGAAGCGCCGGCCGATGCGCGCGCCGGGGTGAATCTCGATGCCCGTCAGCCAGCGGCTGAACTGCGAGATCATCCGCGGCAGCAAGGGCACGCGCCAGCGCCACAGTCTGTGTGCCAGCCGGTGCAGCAGGATGGCATGGAAGCCGGGATAACACAGCACAACCTCGAGCACGCTGCGCGCGGCAGGATCTTCGCGGAAGATGGTTTCGATCTGCTCTTTGATGGTGCGAAACATCCCGGTTGTACTTCATTATCGCGCAAACCACCTCCGCTCCCGCCCCACCGCGGGGCGGCGGCTACAATACGGTGTGATGATCCGTTGGCCCGGGATGCACTTCCTGCGCAACCTGGTGGAGCGCCGCAGCCTGCTGTTCCAACTCGTGCGGCGGGACTTCGAGCAGCGCTTCGTGGGCTCGGCCGCGGGCTGGCTGTGGGGCCTGATCCACCCGCTGGTGCTGCTGGCCAGTTGGACCTTCGTGTTTCACACCTGCCTGAAGGTGCGCCTGCCTCCCAGCCAGATCACAGGCAACTACACGTTGTTCCTTTTCGCCGGCTTCCTACCCTGGCTGCTGTTCCAGGAGACGGTGCAGCGTTCGGTGGGCTGCCTGCTGGATCACAAAAACCTGATTACCAAGACGCTTTTCCCCGCCGAGCTGGCGCCGGTTTCCATTTTCCTTTCCTCGCTGATCAACCACCTGATGGCGCTGGTCATGGCGATCTTCGCCATCGCGGTCTGGGGCCGGCATTTCGGGCCGATGGTGTTGCTGCTGCCGCTGTACATGTTCCTTTTGGGGCTGTTCGCGGTGGGGCTGGGCTGGATCGTCTCCAGCCTGAATGTCTATTTGCGGGACACCGCGCACGTGCTCATGGTGGCTCTGACGGGGTGGTTCTGGCTGACGCCCATCTTCATCACCAAAGAACAGATCCCGCCTCATTTGTTGTGGCTGGTGCGCTACAACCCCATGACCCATTTCGTGGAGGCTTACCGCGAGCGCCTGCTCACCGACCTGCCCGTCAACCTGCGCGAACTGGCGGCGCTGGCCGCCGCGGGCTCGATCATGTTCGTCGCCGGCGGGCTGTTCTTCCGCCATCTCAAGCGCGGCTTCGCCGACGTTCTCTGAGGGCGGGCGGCCCTTGCGCCTCAGGAATCCTGGTCGAGCCGGGTCAGGCCCGCCTCCCGCGCCCACCGCAGCGCCTGCTGGTACTCGGCCCAGGTGATACGCCGCGCCAGCTCGGGATACTGGAACGCCTTGTGCTCCGGCCGGTATTGGGCCATGATGTTGACGTAGGTGGACTTGCTCAGCTTCTCCGCCACCCACTTGACGAACTTGTCCGTGCCCGCGATGTTGTTGGGCAGCACCAGATGGCGGATGATCAAGCCGCGCAGCGCGATGCCGTTTTCGTCCACCACCAGCTCGCCCACCTGCCGGTGCATTTCTTCGATCGCGGCCGCAGCCCGCTCGGGGTAGTCGCTGGCGCCGGACGAGTATCTGGCCGCCCTCTCGCCGTCCATGTATTTGAAGTCCGGCATGTAAATGTCCACGATGCCGTCCAGCAGCTTGATGATTTCCACCGGTTCGTAACCGCCGCAGTTGTAAACCAGCGGGATGCGCAGCCCCAGCCGGATCGCGGTGCGCAGCGCCTGAACAATGTTGGGCACCACGTGGGTAGGCGTCACCAGGTTGATATTGTGGCAGCGGAGCTCCTGCATCTGGACCATCAGCCGGCCCAGCATTTCGTCGCTCATGTAACTGCCGTCGCCGCGGTGGGCGATTTCCCAGTTCTGGCAGAAGCAGCACAGCAGGTTGCAGTGGCTGAAGAAGATGGTGCCCGAGCCCCAGCGGCCCACCAGAGGCCGTTCCTCGCCGAAGTGGGGATGCGCGGAGGCCACTTTGACCCGCGAGATCGCTCCGCAA
>JBMFPL010000284.1:0-5108 GCA_049969115.1 Bryobacteraceae bacterium
CGGCCGGTTTATGCGGGATACGCGCGGTTGTGATGCGGGCAAGGCTGGTTGCTTTCGAATGCGACCGCATTGAGATCGGCAACCAGCCAAGGCCCGATGGCGAGCACTGGCAGCCGGATTTCAGAAGCAGGCTCCGGACTGGCCAGGTGTCCGAACTGGCAGAACGGGCAGTTTGTCTGCGAACCGGGAGCGTCGCGATGCCAGCGGCTGTATATGAAGAGGTTCAGGAACAGCAGGAGGATGGCCGCGCCCAGCGCGATTGCACCCGCCCGCCTTCCTTTGCTGCCTGGCATTACGACTCGAGCAGGGGCGGCAAACCTCTCCGCCCCCCACCGGACCTCTCCCAATGGTCATTCTAGGCGCCTCCCGGCGCGATTGTCAGCGCTAGCGATTCCCGTTTGTTGCGCTTTCATGCTCTGGCTCGGCCTTTCTCCCGCCCGGTCACGGCGACGTAATACAGGCCGGGCAGCGCAGGCATGGTGAGAACCAGCGTGGAGATCAGCCCCCCGAACACCACCGTGGCCAGCGGCCGCTGTACATCTGACCCTATCCCGGTGGCGAATGTGGCCGGGCAAATTCCGAGCAGCGCCGCCGTCAGCAGAATGAGGCGCGGCCGCAGTTGGCTGCAAGCGCCTGCCACCACGGATTGCTCCAGGCCCTCGCCGCATCGCCTCAGCCGGTTAATTTCCGTCAGACAGAGAACGCCCGACATTACCGCCACGCCGAACAGCGACACGAACCCGACCGCCGCTGAGACGCTGAACGGCATCCCGCGAATCGCCAGCGCCGCTACTCCTCCCACCATGGAAAACGGAATCACCAGCATCACTATGGCCGCGTCACGGATCGAGCCGAACGCCCAGTACAACAACCCAAAGATGATCAGCACCGTAACCGGCAGGATCCAGCTCAGCCGCCGCCTAGCCCGGGCCAGGTTTTCGAACTGCCCGCCCCATTCTACCTTGTACCCGGGCGGTAGTTTCACGCGCTCGCGGAATTTCTTCTGCGCCTCTGCGACAAAGCTGCCCTGATCGCGCCCCCGAATGTTAGTGCGAACGCTGACTAGCCTTTGGTTTTCCCGCCGCGCGATGATGGAGGCCCCATTAGCTACCCCGATCTCCGCCACCCGCGCCAGGGGCACCCGGCCCCCGTCCGCGGTAGGCACCAGGATGTTCCCGATCTCCTCCAGCGTGCTGCGAGCCTCCGGCACGTAACGCACGACCACGTCAAAGCGCCGGTCTCCTTCGAACAAAACGCTCACCGAGCGCCCGCCGATCGCCAGCTCGATCACGTTCTGAAGGTCCACCGCATTGATGCCATACCGCGCCGCTTCTTCACGCCTCATGCGTATGCGCAGTTGCGGCTGGTCCGCCTCCTGCTCTACGGCCGTGTCCGCCGCCCCCCGAATGCCGCGCAGGATTTCCAGCGTCTGTCTGGCGGCGGCCCGCAACACTCCGAGGTCCGGGCCGCTCAGCAACACCGCCAAGTCGGCCGACGAGCCGGTCACCGCTTCCATGACCATGTCAATGATCGGCTGCGTGAAGTTGAACGTGGCGCCAGGGATGTGCGCGCGGAACCGCTCTTCCAGCTCTTGCACCAGGTCCATCTTCTTCTTGCCCGGCGCCCACTGTGAGTAAGGCTTCAGGCTGATCAGGCACTCGGTCCGGTTGGGACCGAATGGTTCGGTGTTGGAGGTCTGCCGGCCGGTCTGCGACGTGACCAGGGAAACTTCCGGCGATTCGAGGGCCAACTCGCGCAGCCGGTTCGCTGTTTCCGCCGATTTTTCCAGCGAAATGCCAGGAGGCAGGATCATCCGCACCCAAATCGTCCCTTCGTCCAAGTGAGGCAAGAACTCGGTGCCCAATCGGCTCGCCACCAGCACTCCCGCTCCCACCACTGCTATGCTGCCCAGCACCAGGGCCCGGGGCCTGGCCATCATGCCTTCGAGCAGTTTGCCGTAACCGAGCAACATCCAGGGCAGCAGGGGATTGCTCCACGGCCGGGCGCGGGGAAACAGCCAGGTGGCCAACGTGGGGACCAGCGTAACAGTCAACATCAGCGATCCCACCAGCGCGGCTGCGATCGTGAAGGCCATAGGCATGAACAGCCTTCGCTCGACGCGCTCCAGCGTGAACAAGGGGATGTAGGCCGTGATCAGGATCAGCAGTGAGAAAACGATGGGCCGCTGGATCTCGAGCGCCGCTGCCCACACCAATTCCTCCGCCCTGGCCCCGCCTGCCTCCTGGTGCTCGCCTTGCAAGCGGCGCACCATGCACTCCACCATCACCAGCGTGCCGTCCACGATGATGCCGAAGTCTATGGCGCCCAGGCTCAGCAGGCTCGCTGTAATGCCGCACAGGTGCATCGCCGTGAATGCGAACAGCAGCGAGAGCGGGATGACGAGCGCAGTCAGCAGGGCCGCGCGCAGGCTGCCCAGAAAGAACAGCAGCACCAGCAAAACGATCAGCATCCCTTCCGTCATCACGCGCGAAACCGTGTGACGCGTGTTGTTGACCAGCTCTGTCCGGTCGTAGATGGGACGGATCCTGACCCCCGGCGGTAGCCCGCCATGGTTCAGCTCTTCCACCGCCTCCCGGATCCCCCGCAGCGTTTCGCTGGCGTTCTCACCCCGGCGCATGGCCACGATCCCTTCCACCAGCCCGCTGCGCCGGTCCAACCCGAAGATGCCCGTGCGCGGCGCGTCGCTCACCCGCACCCGCCCGATGTCGCGGACGAACACCGGCGTGCCTCCCACCGCCGTGACCATCACGTTCTCGATGTCCGCCACCGACCTCAGCCTCGCGATGCCGCGCACCACCAGGGCCTGCTCGCCCGAGCGGATCAGCGAGCCGCCCGCATTTTGGTTGTTCGCCGCCACCGCTTGCGCAATGCGCTCTATGGACAAGTTGTACTTGTAAAGCGCCATCGGATCCACGGCGATCTCGTACTGCTTGACCAGCCCGCCGAATGCGAACGCATCGCCTACTCCGGGCACTTGCAGCATGCGCGGCGCGATCACCCAGTCCTGGATCTCGCGCAACTCCCTCTCGTCACGGCCCTCCCCTTCGACTACGTAACGGAAAAGTTCCCCTGCTGGCGTCGTCGGCGGCGCCAGGGTCGGCTCGACGCCTTCGGGCAGCGCAGCATCTCGCAGCCGCTCCAGCACCGCTTGGCGCGCCTGGTATTCGGGCACCCCGTAGGCGAAGGTCAGATCTATCACAGACAAGCCGAATATCGTTCGCGAGCGCCGCCCTATCACGTTCGGCACCGCGCTTAGGGCACGCTCGATGGGAATGGTGACCTGCTGTTCGACTTCTTCAGGGGCGTAACCCGGGTACTGGGTGATCACCGTCACCTGCAAATCCGAAAGGTCCGGGTAAGCTTCGACCTTCAACTCGGTGTAGGCCCAAATGCCCAGCCCGGCAAGAAGCAAAGCGCACAATACGGTCAGCAGCCGCTGGCTGAGAGCCAATCGCATCAATGCCGGGATCATGCCTTCTCCTTACATTGCGGCCAGCAGGCTTGCCCCCCGGCTCACGACCCGATCGCCTGGCTTGACGCCTGCCAGGATGGGCGTCCAACCCCCTTTGCTCTCGCCGCATTCCACGCGCACGCGCTCGAATTCGCCCGGGCTGCGCTCCAGGTATAGCCAGGTTTCACTGTCGCCTCGCATGACAGCGGTCACCGGCACTGCCGGCAGTCGCCTCGAGCCGTGCGTGTGGCGGATCGCCCCGAACATCTCGGGGCGCAGTCGCCCGTCTGGATTCTTGATCTCCGCTTGGACCTTCACCGTGCGGCTCTGGGGATCCACGGTGTCCGCTATGCGCCGCACCTTGCCCCGGAATACTTGGCCGGGGAAAGCCGCCAGCTCGATTTCTACCGGTTCGCCCACTTCGATCAGCCGGATCGAGCTCTCGGGTACCTGCGAGCTGATCCAGACCGTGCTCAGGTCGGCTATGGTCATCAAGGCCGCTGCCGTGTCCGTGCGATATTCGCCGGGCGCTACCGCGATCTCAAGCACCTTGCCCGATATCGGCGCTCTCACCACGACCTCATGCGTGTGCCGCGCGGGATCCACCCCCAGCAGCTCCAACCGGTGCTGAGCTTCTTCGGCAGCCGCCTGCGCCTGTTCTACGCCCGCCTGGGCCTGTGCCAGCTCGGTCTCGGCAGCTACTACCTCCTTCCAGGCCACTGCGCGATGCTCGTAAAGGTCGCGCAGCCTGGCCAGGTCCTTTTCCGCCTTTACCAGCACCGATTGGGCCTGCCGCAACTGCGCCCGCGCTTGCAGGTAGGCAGCCATGGCGTCGCCAACCTCGCGACTTTCGATCACCACCACGGGCTGGCCTTCCCGCACGGCGTCGCCCAGGTGCACGAGAACCTCGCGCACGCGCCCTGGCAGCGGCGTGAGCACTCGCGAGACCCGGTTCGGATTCACTTCCACCTTACCCGGCGCGATCACTTCCGCCACCGCGAACTCCTTCTCTTCCACTTCTTCCACCTGTATCTGCTCGAGCTTGGGCGAGCCCGGCGGCAGCGTCACCCTGTCCAGCGCCGGCGCTTCGCTGGTTCGCACCGCTTCCTGTGCATTGCGTGGCCGGCTGCATGCCATGCCCAGCGCCGCGATCAACAGCCAGGTTGCCGTTCTCATCGGCCCAACCCCAGGGCTGCCACCGCTTCCACCAGATAGCGGTTCCGCGCGTAGTCCGCCCGCGCCTCGTTGTAAGCTCTCATCGTCTCGTTGAAGGCCCGCTGCGCGTCGAGGAACTCCAGCAGCGTGGCCTCCCCGCGCCGGTAGGAATACTCGGTAATCTCCCGCACCTGGCGGGCCTCGGCTAGCATGCGCTTCTCCATCTCATCCACCAGAGCCCGCGAGGCCATGAGTTGCTCATAGGCAGTCTGCAACTCGGCGATGATCGCCGCCTCCTGGGCCCGTACGCGCAGTTCGGCCCGCCTCACTTCCGCCTGCGCACGTGCGATTTCTCCCTGATTGCGGTCAAACACCGGAATTGGCGCAGTGAAGAAGAAGCCCATCATGTTGCCCGTCCCGTTGACGCCTTGCTGCCGCCGGTACTCCGTGCCGAAGGTGAAGTCCACCTTGCCGCGGGCCA
>JBMFPL010000285.1:0-5102 GCA_049969115.1 Bryobacteraceae bacterium
ATCGTAGAAGCCGCGCCTGTCACTGTGGAGACTAGCAGCGCCACGGTCAAGACCGTGGTGGAGGGCAAGCGGGTGCTCGAGTTGCCTTTGAACGGGCGCAACGTGCTGCAACTCGGCCTGTTGGTACCCGGAACGGTCAGCGCGGGCGGCGGCATCCAGGGCGGCTCCAAGGTGCCCGCGGACAACCAGAAGTTCGTCATTAACGGGTCACGGCAAAACAACGTCCGCTTCACCCTGGACGGCGGCGACAACCAGGATAACCTGACCAACGTCAATTCGCCGTACCCGTTCCCGGACGCGGTAGAGGAGTTTTCCGTGCAGACCGTCAACCCGGGAGCCGAAATCGGCAAGAGTTCGGCCGGCGCGGTGAACGTGGTGACCAAGAGCGGCACGAACGAATTTCACGGCAGCGGGTTCTGGTTCATCCGTAACTACAATCTCAACGCAACCAGTTACTTTCTCCACCAGGCCGACAACTTGAAGCGCAACCAGGGGGGGTTCACCGCGGGAGGCCCCATTCGCAAGAACAAACTGTTCTTCTTTGGCGGATTGCAGCGCACCTGGATTCGAACGATTCCTACGGAGAGCAAGCAACTGACCATGCCCGAAGCTCACCGCAAGGGGGACTTCAGCGATCTGTTGAGGGCGGCAAAGCCGCTGGTGGTCAACGATCCCGATACTCGCCAGCCCTTCCCGGGCAACATCATTCCTGCCACGCGGCTTTCCCCGGCGGCGCAGAACCTGCTCAAGCTGTCTCCCTTACCCGGGCCCGACGGTTACACGTACTGGCGGACGAAGGCAGATGACGACCTCAAAGAGTACGTGGTGCGCATGGACTGGCGCCCGTCATCGCGGCACAGCCTGCTGGGACGCTACCTCCAGAATACCTACGAAAACATCCGGCCCTTCATCCCGACGAACTTGCACTCGGTCAGCAACACCGAACGTTCCTATAGCAAAAACGCCACTCTGGCTTACACCCTTGTGCTTAGTCCCACCGTGCTGGCGGATACGCACTTCACCGTCTCGCGCACGCTGGGCAAGCGCTGGAACGATTTCCCGTACACCATCGCCAGCTTCGGGGTCAAGGTAAACCCCAGCTCGAACCAGATCTCGGTATCCATCAACGGCACCAGCGGCCTGAGCCTGTCTACGGTTAACCCGCCGGCGCGCTTTGCCCGCACCAACTTGGAATGGACCCATTCGTGGCGCTGGATTGAGGGCCGGCACAACTACGTGGCGGGCGTGGACCTGATGTTCTCGCGCTACAACGAGTACAACTTCTATCTGGGCGCCGGCAGCTACGGCTTTAACGGGCGGTGGAGCGGTTTCGACCAGGCGGACTACGTCATGGGCCTGCTCAGTTCCTTCCGGCAGAGCAATGGCGAAATCGAGTTCCGGCGCTACCATTACCAGGGCATCTACTTCGCCGACACCTTCCGCGCTACCAAGCGGCTGACCTTTAACTACGGCTTGCGCTGGGAACCTTACACGCCCATGACCGACCTAAATGATCGCGTGGTGCAGTTCCGCCCGGAGGAGTACGCACGGGGGACGCGCTCCAGGCGCTACGTGAACGCCCCGCCCGGCCTGTTTTATCCCGGTGACGTAGTGGGCGGCACGAAAATTCCCAAGGGCGGCGTGGAGGCCGGTAAGAAGGAATTCGCCCCGAGAGTAGGGCTGGCATACGATCTCACCGGCGACGGGCGCATGAGCATCCGGACCGGCTACGGCCTGTTTTACGACTCCCCCATGATGTACATGCTCAACAACATGAACGTGCAGGCGCCCTTCAGCTTCACCGTGGCCTTCACGGACGGGTTGTTCGACGATCCTTACCGCGGGCGCACGCATTTGAACGTCTTCCCCTTCGCCGGCGATTTCGACCCCAACTCCCCGTTCCAGTTACCGCTCGAGGCGGTGGTGTACGAGAGCCGCTGGCACCAGCCCTACACCCAGACCTGGAATTTCACCGTGGAGCGTACGCTGGCCACCTGGTTGTTCCAGGTCAGTTACGTGGGGAGCAAGGGGACCCACCTGACGGGGAATTACGATCTCAACGCGCCGATCTACGACTATTCCCGCAGCCTGCGCGACAACCAAACCACCATCAACCAGCGGCGGCCGCGCAAGGAGTACCAGAGGATCACCGCACTGTGCACGGCGCTGAACTCGATTTACAACGGACTTCAGGTCTCGGTAAACAAGCGGTTTTCGCGCGGCTTCAGTATTCAGTCGGCTTACACCTGGTCACGAACCATTGACCAGTACTCGACCAACAAGGAAGTTACAACCCAGAATCTGCCCAACCCGTTCGATTTCCGCTTCGCAAGGGGACTTTCGGACTTCGACGTGAGCCACCGCTGGGTCAACTCTTACGTGTGGAGCCTGCCCAAGCCGGGCAAGGCGCTGGGCGCCCGCTGGCTAGGCTGGATTGCCGATGACTGGCAATTCAGCGGGATTGTGAGCTTCGGCATCGGCACGCCCTTCAACATTTCCGCCACCAACGACGCTATGGCTGGGGCGGGAAGCCCACGGGTGGACCTGGTGGGCAACCTGTTCCTGCCTTCCGACCGCAGCCGCGGGGAGAAGATCGCGCGTTACTTCAACACCAGCGCGGTAGTGAATCCCGCGGGGGGAACGTGGGGGACGCTGGGCCGCAATGTGATCCGCAACCCCAACGGCTCGGGCACCGACGTGGCCATGACCCGCATCATCCCACTGAAGATCCGCGAGACCATGAACCTGATGTTCCGCAGCGAGTTCTTCAGCCTGTTCAACCACCCGCAACTGGGAGGCCCGGACGCTCGCATCGGGCGCAGCACCTTCGGGCAGATCACCAGCGTGGCCGGACAGCGCGTGTTGCAGTTCTCGCTCAAGCTGAATTATTGAGACAAAAGAGCTGACAAGGGAGTCTCAAAGGCAAACCCATGCTAAAAGGATGTGCGATCGCCGTCATCTTGCTGTCGATGCTCGCCGCCGCCCAGCATCATGACGTGCGGCGTTATGGCGCCAAAGGAGACGGCAAGACCAAGGACACGGCCGCGGTGGAGGCAGCCATCGGCGCGGCGGCCAAAGAGGGCGGGGCGGTGTTCTTTCCGCCGGGGACTTACCTGTGCGGCACGATTCACCTGAAAAGCGGGGTGGCGCTGGAGCTGTCGGCTGGCGCGGTAATCGCGGCCAGCCCGGACGAGGCGGACTTCGAGCCTTACGAGAAACTGCCCTTCCCCCCGGTGGATGACCGTGAAACTACGTACTCGCATTACGCGCTGCTGCTGGGCGACGGCGTGAGCGATGTGGTCATCTCGGGCACGGGCGTCATCGATGGCAACCGCAGCAAACGCGGCGGTCCCAAGCCGGTCGCCTTCAAGAACAGCCAGCGCATCGCCATCCGCAACGTCACCGTGCGCAACTCACCCAACTACGCCATCAGCCTGCTGGGCTGCGACCACGTGAGCATCGAGGGCGTCAGCATCATCAACAGTTACGCTGACGGCATCGATCCCGATTGCTCGCGCTTCGTGCGCATCGCCAACTGCTATGTGGATTCGCACGACGATGCGATATGCCCCAAGGCTAGCCAGGCGCTGGGCTCGCCACGGCCCACCGAACATCTGACGGTCACCAACTGCATTCTGCGTACCGATTGCAACGCCATTAAGTTCGGCACCGAGAGCCGCGGCGACTTCCGCAACGTGACCATCAGCAACTGCGTGATCCTGCCGCGCGACCGCGGCATCCGGCCCATATCGGGCGTCTCGCTGGAATCGGTGGATGGCTCGAACATCGAGGGTGTGAGCGTTTCCAATCTGGTCATGCGGCAGGTGCGCGCACCGCTTTTCATCCGGCTCGGCAACCGCGGCCGGGGCATGAATCCGCCCGTTCCCGGCTCCGCCCGCGGGATCATCATCAGCAACGTCATTGCGGTGGACGCCACCCATACCAGCAACGTAGTGGGCATCCCCGGCCACCGTGTGCGTGACGTGGTGCTCGAGAACCTGGACTTTACCATGGCCGGCGGCGGGGTCTTCACCGGGTTGAACGTTCCCGAGCACGAAGCGAAGTACCCCGAGGCGACCATGTTCGGCGAGCTGCCGGCGTGGACCTTGTACGCGCGGCACGTGGAGGGCCTGGTCGTTCGCAATCTTCGAGCCCGAGTCATGCAGCCCACCAACCGGCCTGCCCTGGTCTTCGATGACGTGCTCGATGCGGAGCTGGATGGGTTCCGGCCCGAATCGGCCAGCGCCGAAAACGCGGTGGTCTGGTTTCACGAAGTGATCGGCGCGCTGGTCCGCGGGGTCCGGCTCAAGACGACCGTGCCGTTGTTCCTGCGGGTCAGCGGGGAACAAAGCGCCTCCATCGTGCTGGCTGGGAACGACCTGGGCGCTGCGGCGCGGCGCTTCGAGCTGGCTGCCGGCGCCCCGGCGGACGCCGTGCGCGACGCAGGTTCACCTGGCCGCTGAAACACTCGGTCAGTTCCAGGAGAGGCACAGCATGAAATTCGATTTCAGTCAACCTCTGGCCATCCACGGCGGTCCCAGAGCGAAGCAGACCCCCATCCCTCCCCGCAAGCGCCATGGCGAGCGCGAAAAGCAACTGCTCGCGGAAGTAATTGACTCGGACACGCTGTTTTTCTACCTGGGCAGCAAGGTCCGCGAGCTGGAAAGGCGCTGGGCGGAGCTTTACGGCCGCCACCACGGCATTGCCTGTTCCAGCGGCACCGCTGCCGTACACATCGCTGTGGCGGCGCTGGAGCTGCCGCCGGGCAAGGAGGTTATCACCTCGGCCATCACCGACATGGGCTCGGTCACCGGCATTCTTTACCAGGGACTGGTTCCGGTTTTCGCCGACGTGGAGCCGGATACCCTCAACATGGATCCCGAGTCCGTGCGCCGGCGCATCACGCCGCGCACTGGCGCCATCCTGGTGGTGCATCACGCGGGCCTGGCGGCGGACCTGGACGCGATGCTGGCCATCGGCCGCGAAGCGGGCGTTCCCGTGGTGGAAGACTGCGCGCAGGCTTACGGATGCCGCTACCGCGGAGAGCTGGTGGGCCGGCGAGGGCTACTGAGCACCTTTTCGCTGAACCATTTCAAGCACAT
>JBMFPL010000286.1:0-5089 GCA_049969115.1 Bryobacteraceae bacterium
TTCCAGCCCTTGCGGATCGTAGGTTTCAGATACGTGTTCGCTTCCTTGGGGCTGGAGAAACGCTTGCGCTCGGCGTCCCAGAGCAGTTTGCCCTCGAAGCGCATGGCGATGACGCCCAGCAGCATCCATTGCACGAAGGGGCCCGCCACCGAGAAGTTCGAGCAGGCCGGCTCGCCGCCCTTGCAGGCCCGGATCCAGTCGCGGTAGTGGCTCTGCGGCCAGACGCCGGGCGCGCGCGTGAGCAAGGGGGGCGGCATCTTGTAGTCCTTCATCCGGGAAGCGGGCACCAGGCGGGTGTTTTCGCCGTAGCAGCCCGTGGTGAGCATCCCTTTTTCGCCGATGAAAAGGCTGCCGTTGATGTTGTCGTCGCCCAGCACTTCATCGTCGGGTACGCCCTCGATGTGCGGGCGCTTCTCGAGACCGTCATACCAGTAGATGGTGACGGGCGGCATGGAGCCCCGCGCGGGGAAGTCGAAACGGATGATAGTGCGCTGGGGAAAGGTGTACTTGCTCACGCCTTCTTTTTTGATGCATTCGACACTGACGGGCGCGGTGAGCCGGAGAGCCATGTTGGCCGCGCCCAGGATGTGGCAGGCCATATCGCCGATGGCGCCGCAGCCGAAGTCGGGGAAGCCCCGCCAGTTGTGCGGGACATAGGCGGGACTGTAAGGCCGCCACTGCGCCACGCCCAGCCACAGGTCCCAGTCCAGCGTTTCTGGCACCAGCGCTTCCTTGGGAACGACATCCGGTCCCTGAGGCCAGTACTTCAGCGGGCGATTGGTCCAGGCATGGACTTCCCTGACCGGCCCGATGTCTCCTGCCCAGATGATCTCGCAGCACTGCCGCGTGCCCTCGCTCGAGTAGCCCTGGTTGCCCATCTGGGTGGCGACGCGGTATTTGGCCGCTGCCTCAGTGAGCTGCTGGGCCTCCCAGACGGTGCGGGTGAGCGGCTTCTGGCAGTAGACATGCTTGCCTCGCTCCATGGCCCACATGGAGACGATGCCGTGCATGTGGTCGGGGCAGGAGACCAGCACGGCGTCAATGTTGCGCTCTTCCTTGTCGAACATGCGCCGGAAGTCTTTGTACTTGGGCACGTTCGGGTACTTGGCGAAGGTTTCCGCGGCCCGCTTTTCGTCGGGGTCGCACAGGGCCACGATGTTTTCGGTGGCGCAACCCGCGATATCGCTGCGGCCCTTGCCGCCCGCGCCCACCGCGGCAATGTTGAGTTTTTCGTTGGGAGATTTGTAGCCCAACCGTTTCAGGGAAACAACGCTGCCGAACCCGCCGGCCGGAACCGATCCGGCCAGCAATGCGCCGTAGAAGAAGTGCCGTCGCGTCATCATAGTCCGCCCTCGCTCAGCGCCGCGGCCATCGCCGCGCGGTGTGTAAATTTGATCATCGACCTGCGGCCGCCGCGCTGTCAACCCGCCGGGCCGGTCTTTACCTGCCGCTGCCGGGCCCGGGCCTCGATACTCAAAGGCGCTGGCATCTGGGGCAGAAGTGCGTGCCACGCTGGGCGAGCAAGATGCGACGGATCGGGGTCCCGCAGCGCAGGCAAGGCTCGCCGCTGCGCTGGTAGACGCGGTGGGCGAACTGGAAGCGGCCCGGCTCGCCATCGGCGTTGACGTAGTCGGAAACCGAAGAGCCGCCCGCCGCGATGGCTTCGGAGAGCACCTGGCGGATAGCGCGCACCAGACGCTTCACGCGCTCGCGGGAAAGGCGGCCGCCGGGGGTGAGCGGGTGGATGCGCGCGCGAAACAGGGCCTCCTGCGAATAAATGTTGCCCAGCCCCGCCACGATGCGCTGATCCATCAGCAGCGCCTTGATGGGCGCGCGCCGGCCCGCAAGCCGCCGGGCCAGTTCGGCGGTGGTGATGGATGGCGCTTCCGGCCCCAGTTCCGCGAGGCGCTGGGGAGGCAGCTCACCCGCCGCGATCCGTCCGAATTGCCTGGGGTCGTCGAAATGCAGGCGCCCGGCGTCCAGAACGATCACCGCGCGCGTGTGCGGCCCGGGCTTCCCTTGCCAGCGGAGGCTGCCCGTCATGCCGAGATGGATCGTGACCACGCCCCGATCCAGGCGGAGCAGCAGGTACTTGCCGCATCGCGCTACGCTTTCGATCAGGCAGCCGTGCACGCGGGCCAATTGCGCGGGAGCGCCCGCTAGCACGCGTGGCGAGCGGATCTCGATGCGGACGATGCTCCGGCCGGCCAGCCGGGGAGCGAGCATGCGGACGATGGTCTCCACTTCCGGTAGCTCGGGCATCGTAACCAGCATAGCCGCAGGTGGCAAAGTGTTAGGGTAGTCTTCGATGAGAACAGCGAGCGGCAAGGTTCTGGCTGTGTGGACGATGGTGTGCGCCCCGCTTCTGGCCGGCGTGCAGAGCCTCACGTTGAGACAGGCTGTCGAGCTGGCGCTGGCGCAGAACCCGGATCTGGCGCTGGCGCGGCTGGAGGAGCGCAAGGCGGAGCAGGAAGTCCAGATGGCGCGCTCGCCCTTCATTCCGGTGCTGGCGGTGGGCAGCGGCCTGGCCTATTCCAGCGGTTTCCCCATGAGCATCGAGGGAGCGACGCCGGCGGTGCTGCAAGCCCGCGCCATCGCCGACGTTTATAACCGGCCGCAGAGCTACCGAGTGGCGGCGGCGCGGGAGAACAGGCGGGGCGTGGCGCTCGATACGCAGGCCAAACAAGAACGGATCGCCTTGCGCGCGGCGCAGCTTTTTCTGGAAGCCGAGCGGGCCACGCGCCTTCTGGATCTTGCCCGCCGGCAGGTGGAGAGCCTGTCCAAGGTGGCCGAGATCGTGGAGTGGCGGGTGCGCGAGGGACGCGAGGCGCCGATCGAAGCCCGACGTGCGGCGCTGAACGTGGCCCGCGCGCGCCAGCGCGTGGTGACGCTGGAAAACGTCCGGCGCAATGCCGAGGACTCGTTGCGGGTCTTGCTGGGCCTGGAAGCAGGCGACGAAATAAGGCTGGTGGTCGAAGAGCGCCGGCCCCCAACCTCGCCCGCCAGCGTGGATGCGGCCATCGAGCAGGCCCTTGCCCATGACCGCGAGTTGCGCGCGCTGGAGTCGCGGCTCCGGGCCAAGGGGCTGGAAGTGCGGGCAGAACGCGCCGCGCGCCTGCCGCGGCTCGAGCTGGTAGCGCAGTACGGGCTGCTGGCCCGGTTCAACAACTACGAAGATTTCTTCCGCAAGTTCGAGCGCCACAACGGACAGCTCGGCGTTTCGTTCCAGATCCCGCTGTTCAACCGCCCGGTGATCGAGGCGCGGGCGGGCAAAGTGGAGGCGGAAGCCGCCCAGTTGCGCATCCGGATGCGGGCGCTGCGTGAGCAAATCGCGGCCGAGACACGGCGCCTGCACCAGGCCGTGCGGGAAGCCGAGGCCGCCAGCGAGGTCGCGCGGCTGGATTTGGAAGTCGCGCGCGAAGAGGTCTCCATCGTTCTGGCCCAGATGGAAGAAGGGCGTGTGGGACTGCGGCAGGTGGAAGAGGCGCGGTACCGGGAAAGCGAAAAGTGGATCGCCTTCTATGACGCGCGCTACAGTCTGGAGCTGGCGCGTTTGAGCCTGGCCGCACGCACGGGCGAACTGCTGGCGGCCTTGCGGTGAAGCCCAGCCCGGCGAGCCGACGTTTCAGGCGACGGGCTCGTGCGGGTAACCCTGCGGGTACGCAAGGAGCCAGCGCCAGGCGCTCTCGATGATGGAAGCCAGTTCGGGATAGGCTGGCACCCAGCCCAGAATGCGGCGGGCGCGCCGGGCGTCGGCGACCAGGTGAGAAGGATCGCCCGGGCGCCTGGGTTCCCAGCGCATGGGGATTTCGCGGCCCGTGACCTCGCGCGCGGTGCGGATCACTTCGAGCACGGAGTAGCCCTTGCCGTTGCCCAGGTTCAGGAACAGCGAGTGGCCGCCCTGCCGCAGCCAGTTCAGGGCGCGCAGGTGGGCGTCCGCCAGATCGCTGACGTGGATGTAGTCGCGGACCGCGGTGCCGTCGGGTGTGGGGTAGTCGTTGCCGTAGACGGGGACGTAGGGGAGGCGGCCGAGGGCGGCGGCCAGAACATTCGGGATGAGATGTGTTTCGGGCCGGTGGTCCTCCCCACAGCGTTCGGTGGCCCCCGCCGCGTTGAAATACCTCAGGGCCACAAACTTCAAGCCGTGGGCGGCATCGCAGCTCTCCAAGGCCTGTTCCATGAACCATTTCGACAAGCCGTAAGGATTGGCCGGCCGCCGCGGGTGCTCCTCCGGGATGGGGACCACCTCCGGCTCGCCGTAAACCGCGCAGGTCGACGAGAATACGAACAGGCGCACGCCCGCGGCAATCAGCGTCTCCAGCAGCAGCATCCCCTCGGCAGCGTTATTGACCAGATAGCGGATGGGCTGCTGGACCGACTCGCCCACGTAAGCCAGGGCGGCGAAGTGGATGCAGGCTTCCAGCTCGTGCTCGCGCGCAATGCGGGCCACCAGTTCGCGGTCGCCGGCCTGACCGCAGTAAAACGGCGCCCCCGGGGGCAGCGCCGCCCGATGCCCTCGCAGCAGGTTGTCCAGGACCACCACGCGCTCGCCGCGCTCGACGAGCATTTCCACGGTCACGCTTCCGATGTAGCCGGCGCCTCCGGTCACCAGGATTGCCATGGCATTCCTCGCAATGGGTTCACTGCATCAGACCCCGCTGGCGCAAGGCCGCCTGGAGCAAGGGTTCCATCTGTGCTCGAATCCGCTCGTTGGCGTAGCCGATCCAGCAGACATCGGGTTCCACGCTGAGCGGGGCACGGAGCGGGCCGCCCCGTTCGTCGGTGACGATCACCCCCGCTTCCCGCGCGATCAGCTCAGCCGCCAGATCATATGGGTGGCAGCACAACCCCAGCGCTTCGCCACGACGCTCGAGTAGGGGCCGCATGAGCGGACGCAGATCGGCCACGAAGCGGTCGTGTCCCATCATGAGCTCGTAAAGCTGGCCGCCGCTGCAGATGTACTGATCCTCGAAGCAGGCGGCCTTGCCCGGCCTCAGCGGCCCTAGCGCGGCGCGCACGATCTCGTCGTCCAGGGCGGCCAGCACGTCGCGAGCGCCGGGGAAGAAGCGGGCCAGCGTGGCGAAGCCGT
>JBMFPL010000287.1:0-5083 GCA_049969115.1 Bryobacteraceae bacterium
GCACCGCCTGCCCTGCCGCGCCCTTGACCAGGTTGTCAATCGCCGCCACCACCACGCCCCGGCCGGTGCCGGCGTCGAAAACCACGCCCAGATCGCAGTAGTTGGTGTGCTGCACCGCGTGGAGGTCGGGAACCTGGCCCGGTTCATAAAGCCGGATGAACGGCTCGGCGCCGTAACGCCGCTCGTAAACTTCCAGTAGCGCCTCGGGGCCGGAGACCTCCAGGGCGCGGAAATAGATCGTCTCCAGAATGCCCCGGTCGACCGGCAGCAGTTGTGCAGTGAAGCTCAATTCCCCTTCTTCGAGCTCGCAGTTGAGCAGGATTTCGGGCACGTGCCGGTGATCCAGTATCGAGTAAGCGCTCAGGTTCTCGGTGACTTCGCAGAAGCTGGTGCGGAGGGAAGGCTTGCGCCCCGCGCCGCTGGCGCCGGATTTGGCGTCGCAGACGATGCCCGCGTAGCGGTCCACTACCCCCGCCTCCACCAGCGGCCGGATGGCCAGGCTCGCCGCGGTGGGGTAACAGCCGGGATTGGCCACCAGGCGGGCATTGCGGATGCGCTCGCGGTAGAACTCGGGCAGCCCGTAGACCGCCTCCGCCAGCAGCACCGGTTGCGTGTGTTCGGCCCGGTACCAGCGGCGGTAGGTTTCCGGCAAGCGCAGGCGGAAGGCGCCGCTGAGGTCAATGACGCGCGCGCCGGCGTCGAGCAAGACCGGCGCCAGCTCGAGCGATACCTCGGGCGGCGTGGCCAGGAAGACCACGGCCAGTTTGTGCTCCCGTACGGCTTCGGGCGTCAGAGGGAGGCGCGACGGTCTGGTCTCGCGCCGGATGCGCGGGGCTTCCTCGACCTCGCCCCGGTGCTCCAGCAGCCACGGTTCGGCATGTCGGTGCCGTTTGAGGATGCGCAGGAGTTCCTGTCCGCTATAGCCGCGAAAGCCGACGATGCCCACGCGCCGTTTCATGGTCCGCTCGCTGGGGTTTAATTATTCAGACGCTTGAATAAATATAACACAGGGCGGAGGCCCGGCAAAGCGTGCGCTCAGCTCTCCGCCGCCGACTTTTCGGCCAGCTCTCCCAGAATGGGCAGCGAGTAGCGTTCGTCGCGGCTGGCCTTGACCATCATGAAGATCCCCAGCACCACCAGTCCCAGGCTCAGCCACTTGTCCGGGCGCAGCGCGGCTGCGGGCAGCGCATGGAAAAACGGCCTCACCACCCACTGTACGATCAGCCAGGCCACGAAAAGGTACAGGCCCTGAAAGGCGTGAAAACGCACCGTGCGGTCGTGCCGGTAGCGCTGGCCGGCCAGCACCGCTACCGCGGCGATCCATCCCACCACCGGCGCATAACACAGCACGGAGACGGTCCGCGGGTTCAGCGTCTGGGCGGGCGGCTCCGGCGCCGGCTGCCGCGCGCCGCACTTGCGGCAGTAGCGGTCCGTCTCCGCCACCGAGTTCCCGCACTGGCAACAGTAGGGCATTCGGCCTTCCCCATCGAGACTACGCAAGCCGGGGCGCGCGAGTTCCCCTCCCGCAGGGATCCTATGATACGATTTCGGCCATGCGACGGGCATGGCTCATCCTGCTGCTCGCCTGGCTGCCGCTGTGGCCCGCCCCGGCGCAGTTGCAGATTTACTTCGTGGACGTCGAAGGCGGGCAGGCGACCCTCATCGTCACCCCAGCCGGGCAGTCCCTGCTGGTGGATGCCGGCTGGCCCGGCTTCGAGGATCGCGACGCAAAGCGAATTCAGGCCGCCGCCCGCGATGCCGGCCTTTCGCGCATTGATTACTTGCTGATGACTCATTACCACCTGGATCACGTGGGCGGCATCGAGCCCTTGTTGAACTACATCCCGGTGGCCTGCTTCGTGGATCACGGCGAGAACACCGAATCCGGCCAGAGCGCCGAGAAGCTCGCTGCCTCCTACCGGCGCGCGGTGGCCAAAGGCCGCCGCTTGACCGTCAAGCCCGGCGATCGCATCCCCTTGCACGAGGTCGAGGTTCTCGTCGTCGCCGCCCGGGGCAGCCTCATCCCGGGCCCGCTTGCCGGGGCCGGCGCCTCGAACCCATACTGCGAGGGCGTCCAGCCAAAGCAGGACGATCCCACTGAAAACGCGCGCTCAGTCGGCTTCCTGCTGCGTTACGGCAAATTCCGTTTCCTCGACCTGGCCGATCTGACCTGGAACAAGGAACTCGAGCTCGTTTGCCCCATCAACCGCATCGGCACGGTGGACGTCTACCTTGTCAACCACCACGGGCTCGATCTTTCCAACGCCCCGCCGCTGCTGCGAGCCATCGCGCCGCGCGTCGCCATCATGAACAACGGCGCCAAGAAGGGCGGCTCGCCCGAGGTCCTCCGCCTGCTGCGCAGCCTGCCCGGCCTGGAGGATCTCTGGCAGCTCCATCACTCGCTCAATGCCAGCCGCGAGGAAAACGCCGCCGAGGCGCGAATCGCCAATCTGGCAGCCGCCTGCCAGGGATACTGGATCAAGCTCACCGCTGCCCAAGATGGCGCTTTCACCCTGACCAACGCCCGGACGGGCGAAAGCAAGCGATACCCGCCGCGCTGACCCTCAGTGCGCCGTCGCCAGGTACTCGCCAGTCGAAGCGTCCACGAAGATCGAGTAGCTGCTGGTAGAAACCGAGCGCCCCCAGATCACGCGCCATGCCGGGTTGGGGAAGCGCTTGGTCTTCTCCAGCAAGTAGCTCATGGGCATGTCGGGGTGTTTGTTGGCGTACTCGGCGCCCTTCTTCATGGCCAGCTCATGCGCCGTGGTAGCGTCCACCTTGAACGCCGCTACCGGAAACGGCTCGCTCTGGCCGCTGGGCCCGGTCCAGGATTCTTCCAGACCGGCGAAAACACCCTTGTGCAGGTTGCCTTCTCCCTCGATGACCGAATAGGTGAGACGCCGCGCGCGGCGCAGCCGCGGCGAGACGAACACCGCTTCCCAGGCGCCGCACTTGCCCGCCTTGCACGGGACTTCGGCCAGATCAATGCTGGCGAGCCGCAATGGCGTGGCGTCGGGCGCCCAGTTCCGCGCGTACACGTACATCTGATGGAAGGCGTACTGTGCCGAGACCGGCTCCGGCGGCTTGGGCGGCTCCTTCAGCTTCTCGGCCGTCTTGGGCGCCTCGCCGCAAGAGGCCAGCAGCAGGCAGGTCAACGGGATCAGTCCGCGGTAACGACGTGGCACGGCGAGAACCTTTCGTACCAGACTATTCTACCCGAGGCCGTCCTCCCCGGCCGCCTTCAACGCAGAACCCGGTAGCGCCGCAGGATTTCCAGGGTCGGCTCCAGCGGCAGCGCCTCCACCCTGAGGCCGCGCCCGGTCATGGTGACGGCCCGGAACAGCGAGTTGTAAACCGCCTCTTCGGTGGCCTCGATCACCGCGGCGAACAGTGGCGACATGGCCTCGTTGGCGAGCACCCGCGCCGGCTGGGGCGGCCGGCGGGCATGGATCCGCAACTCGGGCGCAGTGCTGAAGGCGATCGCGTAGTCGCCGCTGCCGTTGGCCCCCGAAGAACCGGTCCGCCCCAAGCCCAGCATGGACCGCGCTGCCAGCCGCCTCAAGTTGCGCGCATCCACGGGCGCATCGGTGGCGATCACCACGATCACCGAGCCGTCGCCCGAACCTGCGCCCGCGCGCAACTCGCGCCCCACCGGCGCACCGCAAATCCGCAGATCACCGCCGTAATTGGTTTGCACCAGCACGCCAACCGTCCAGCCGCCCTGGGTCTCGGGAAGCCTGCGCGACGCCGTGCCGATGCCGCCCTTGAAACCGAAGGCGACGGTGCCCGTGCCTGCCCCTACCGCGCCCTCTTCCACCGGCCCTGCCCGCGCGTTGCGCAGCGCCTGGAACACCTCTTCGCGACCCACCGGCCGGCTGCGAATGTCGTTGAGCAACCCGTCGTTGGTTTCCGCCACCACGGGGTTGATCGAACGCACCTTCTCGTTGTCCGGCAGCGCCAGCATGTAGTCCACCAGCGCGTCTGCTACCCGCCACACATTGAGCGTCGAAGTCAGCAGGATAGGCGTTTCGATTTCCCCCAGCTCGTTGACCTGCGTGGAGCCGATCAGTTTGCCGAATGCGTTACCCACGAATACTGCGGCGGGCACTTTCTCCTGGTACAAGTTTCCCGTATGGGGCAGGATGGCGGTGACGCCCGTTCGAATGTCCTCGCCGCGAATCAGCGTGGCGTGGCCCACGGCGACTCCTGCTACGTCGGTGATCGCGTTCAGCGGCCCGGGGGGCAGGCTGCCCACGACGATCCCCAGGTCACGGGCCCGCGGCCGCGGCTGCGCACCCATCAGCACCACTCCCCACGCCAGTGCCAGCAGCCACGCGCGCACGCCCTCATCTCCTGCGACTGCCCGGAGTGGTAGTGCCAGGACCTGTGGCGCCCGGCTGCTGCGTGCCCGTCGTCGCCCCAGGCTGCCCGGGGGCCAGCCCCATGCGTCCCATGCGCAGCGGGTCCTTGCGGAAGTCGTAGACGAACTCCCACTCGTTGTACTTGTTCCGCTCGTTGTAGACCATGATGGCTTCGCCCTCGGCGGTGCTCGCCACGCCCGCAACTCCGCCGCCCAGGATCTGCCCCGCGAGCGTTGGTGCTTGCTGTTGTTGCTGGATGCCCGCCAGCCCTCCCGGCCGCGGCCTGGTTAGCAGGTCGCGGATGAGCTGCAAAGCCGGGTTCTGTTGAGGCTCGCTGGGCAACGGTTGGTAGCCGGGCTGCGGGAACGGGCTCGAACCAGCGGCCGGCGCCCCGCCGGTTCCCGGCTGCGTCGAATAGACGGGGGGCGATGGCGTAGCAGGCGGCTGGGGCTGGCCACCGGTCGTGATCGTGATCGCTCCGATCGATGGCACGCCAGGCTGCCCGTAAGGCCCCGGCAGGCCAGGCACGTTTTGCGTCGGGTAGGGGGCCGGTTGCTGTGGGCCAGGCTCCTGCGGCGCGCCCGGGACGGGAACGCCGAGTTGCTGCCCGGCAGCCCCGGGGATTCCGATCTGCACGCCCGTTCCCGGCGGCGAGCCCAATTGCGGCGCCTGGCCCGGAATGCTTCCGGGCTGGTAAGGCGCTTGTCCGGGGAACCGGTAGA
>JBMFPL010000288.1:0-5080 GCA_049969115.1 Bryobacteraceae bacterium
ATTCCTCATCTGGAGCTGCTGGTGCCGGAAGATTCGCTGGCCGAATACCGGGGCAAGATTCCCGAGGCCGGCCCCTATCGCGACCCGCGCGGCCACTACGCAGAGCAGGCGTTCCCTCGCGCCGCTTACGCGGCCATGGTCACGCGCATGGACCGCGACGTGGGTCGCATCCTGCGACTGCTGGCCGAGCTTGATCTGGAGCGCGATAGCGTGGAGTTCTTCACCAGCGACAACGGCGGTGCGCAGCGGCTGTGGGGTGACGAGTTCTTCCAGAGCTGGGGGCCTTTCCGCGGCCACAAACAGAATCTATACGAGGGCGGCATCCGCGTGCCCATGATCGTTCGCTGGCCGGGCACGATCCCGGCGGGGCGCCTCAGCGACTACGCCTGGGCGTTCCAGGACTTCCTGCCCACCGCGGCCGAGCTGGCCGGAGCCCGCGCACCCAAGGGAATTGACGGGATCTCCGTGGCTTCCACCTTGCTGGGCAGACGGCAAGCTCCCCACGACTACCTGTACTGGGAGCTGCCGCGCTACGAGGCGCGAACCGGGACCTTTCCCGACGAGTTGCCCATGCAGGCCCTGCGGACGGGACGTTGGAAAGCGGTGCGGCCGGCGCCCGGCGCGCCTATCGAGCTCTATGATCTAGCCAGCGATCCGGGCGAAAAGACTGATCTGGCGGCGCGCCAGCCGGAGTTGCGCAAGAGGCTGGAGGCGCTGATGGCGGCAGCGAGGACGCCGCCGAGGCCACAACAGGAGCCAGTTTCCGAGTGGGTGATCCCGATGCCGAGGCCGGCGGGTCGAGCGAAACAATAAAAGCGGGGAATGTTCTAGCCGCTCAGCCCGCCCTCAGCAGGCTGTGATGTCGCCCGTAGCGGAAATAGATCGCGTAGCCCAGCGCCAGCCAGCCGATCAGCCGCGCCCAGTTCGGCCAGCCCAGGCCCAGCATCATGGCCAGGCAGGTCAGGATCCCCAGCACCGGCACCAGCGGCACCAAGGGCGTACGGAAGGGACGCGGGGCCTGCGGATTGGTGCGCCTCATCACTAGCACGCCCGCGCACACGATCACGAAGGCCAGCAGCGTGCCGATGGAAGTCATCTGCCCGACCAGCGAAATCGGCGCGAAGGCGGAAAAAAGGCTCACGAAGATCATCAGGATCAGATTCGACTTCCACGGCGTCCGCCAGCGCGGGTGGATCTCGGAGAACACCGGCGGCAGCAGACCGTCACGCGACATGGAGAAGAACACGCGCGACTGGCCGAGCAGCATGACCAGGATGACCGAAGTGAGCCCGGCGATGGTGGCCAGCTTGATGGAGCCTTTCAGCCAGCCGTAGGGCGTGGCGGCGATGGCCAGCGCCACGGGCGCGGCGTTGCCGCGGAAGCGCGTGTAATGCTCCAGGCCGGTCATGACATAGGCGAACAGCACGTAGAGCACGGTGCATATGGCCAGCGAGCCGATGATGCCGATAGGCATGTTGCGCTGCGGGTTCCGCGTTTCCTGCGCCGCGGTGGATACGGCATCGAACCCGATATAGGCGAAGAAAATGATACCCGCGGCACGGAGAATGCCGCTCCACCCGTAGTGACCGAATTCACCAGTGTTGGGCGGGATGAAGGGAACGTGATTTTCCGGCCGCATGTAGGCCCAGCCCGCCAGGATGAACACGACCACCACGCTGACCTTGATGAGAACCATGACCGCGGTGGCCCGCGCTGACTCCCGGATGCCCGTCATCAGCAGGAGCGAAATCAACACCACGATGAAGACCGCCGGCAGGTTGATGACGCCGTGCACCAGCTCGCCATTGGGGAGCATGACCGGCTGCCAGGGCGAGGCGATGAGCTGGTAGGGGAGCTCCAGTCCCCAGTCGTGCAACAGGGAGACCATGTAACTGGACCACGAAATGGAGACGGTAGCGGCGCCGATGGCGTACTCGAGCACCAGGCTCCAGCCGATGGTCCAAGCCAGGAACTCGCCCATAGTGGCATAGGCGTACGTGTAAGCCGATCCCGCCACGGGGATCATGGTGGCGAACTCGCTGTAGCACAGGCCGGCAAACGCGCAGCCGATGGCGGCGAAGACAAAGGAAAGCACCACGGCCGGCCCCGCGTATTCGGCGGCGGCGATGCCAGTCAGCGAGAACAGACCGGCCCCGATGATGGCGCCGATGCCCAGCGAGATGAGGCTCCACGGGCCGAGCGCGCGTTTCAGCGTATGGGCTTCAGCCTCGCGCTGCAAGTCGCCCAGCGATTTGGTGGCGAACAGGCTCATGCCTTCTCCTTGTGCGGCGGCTCAGACTGCGCCGGAAGCTCCCGCGGCTCGTCGCCGCCAGATCCAGTAAAAGGGCGCCCCGAGCAGGACGATGATCAGGCCGGGCCAGGTGTAACGCGGCTTGAAGGCGAGCAACAGGACTTCGATCAGCCCGGCCAGCACGATGTAAAGAGCGGGCAGCACGGGGTAACCCACTGCGCGGTAAGGACGAGGCATCTCGGGCCGCCTCCGGCGAAGCACAAAGACGCCGGCGATGGTCAGGATGTAGAAAAGTAAAACAGCGAATATAACATAGTCGAGCAGATCGCTGTATGTGCCAGAAAGCGTGAGCGCGCAGGCCCACAGGCATTGCACGGCCAGCGAGAGATTTGGGGTGCGCCGCACCGGGTCCAGACGCGCCAGCCAGGGGAACAGCAGCCCATCGCGGGCCATGGCGTAGTACACGCGGGCGCCGGCCAGAATCATCCCGTTGGCGCAGCCGAAAGTCGAGATCATGATGGCGGCTGCCATGGCGTAGACCGCAGCGGGGCCGAGGATGCGCTGGGCCGCGGCCGTGGCTACCCGGTCTTCGGGCGCACGCTGGATGGCCTCCAGGGGAAGCACGCTGAGGTACACGAAGTTGCAGCCCAGATAGAGGGCCGAAACTGCCGAGACGCCGATGGCCAGCGCCAGCGGTACGTTGCGGCGCGGGTTGCGAATCTCCGCCGCGGCGAACGTCACGTTGTTCCACGCGTCGGAGGAGAACAGCGCCCCGACCATGGCCACCCCGACCAGCTTCACCGAGGTGAAATTCCAGCCCGCGCCTTCCCAGAAAGCGCCGAAATTGCGCGCGATCGCCTCCGGATTCCTTCCCAGGGCAAGACCCAACCCGATCAGCCCCAGCAGAGCGGCCGTCTTGGTGAAAGTGAACAGGTTCTGCACGAACGCGCCTGCCCGAACCCCGCGCGTGTTGATCCAGCTCAGGAAAACCAGCGCCGCGATGGCGACCAGTTGCTGTGTGTTGACGCCGAAAGCCCCGGCTCGCAACAACCAGCGGTCGGCGGCAATCCAGGGAAAGAAAACCCCCGCGAACTTGGCGAAGGCCACCGCCACGGCAGCGATGGTTCCGGTCTGGATGACCAACAGCAGCGTCCAGCCGTAGAGGAATCCGCACAGCGGCCCGAACGCTTCGCGCAGGTAAACGTACTGCCCTCCCGCGTGCGGTAGGGCGGCGGCCAGCTCGCCGTAGCTGAGCGCCGCGGTGAGCGTGAGCAGCGCCGTGACCACCCAAGTGATGACGAGCAGCCCGGGCGAATTCACCTGCCGGGCGATGTCGGCCGAGACGATGAAAATGCCCGAGCCGATCATGGAGCCCGTGACCAGGGTAGTGGCGTCGAGCAGGCCGAGTCCTTGGATCAGGCTGACGTCGGTCGCAGCAGTTCGAGCCATTCTCGAACTCTCCTTCGGAGCGCCTCGGCCGTGCAGGGATCAGGGTAAAGATCGGCGATGACCGCGACGGAATCGGCGCCGGCATGAAGCACCTCGCGCGCCCGTGCCCGTGTGATGCCGCCGATTGCCACCAGTGGCCGGCCCGCGGCGTGGGCCTGCCGGGCCAGCTCGGGGATCCGATCCAGGCCGACCACGGGATCCGGATTCTGTTTGGAAGAGGTGGAGAAAATCGGGCCCACGGCTAAGTAATCCACCGGCTCGGCCAGCGCCGCTCGGAGTTGCTCGGGGTTGTGGGTGGAAAAGCCGAGGATGCGATCGGGCCCCAGCAGGCGGCGAGCGTCGCGGGGCGGCAGGTCGTCCTGGCCCACGTGCAGGCCGGCCCCGGTCAGCAGGGCGATGTCGGCGCGATCGTTCACGATGAACGGCACGCCATAGCGGCGGCACAGGGCGGCGATTTCGCCGGCCGCCGCCGACAGCGCCCGCGTGAACTGGCCTTTGTGGCGCAGTTGGAGGATCTCCGCTCCGGCCTCCAGCATGGCCGCGGCCGCCTCCGGCAGGGACAGGCCGAGCCTTTCCACCGTCGCGGTGTCCAGGATGGGGTAAAGGCGCGGGAGCCGGAGCATCAAGGCGTTTATGATAGCGTGTTAGATGATGAAACTGCACATCAAATCACCGGGAGAAGCGCCGGGTATCTACGAAATTGCACGGCGCGGCAAGGAACTCCAGTACCTGTCCTTCAAAGTGATTCAGTTGGGCGAAGGTTTGCGCATGGTCGAGCTGGAGAGCGGGGAAGAGGAGCTGGCGCTGGACTTTTTCCGCGGGCCGGTGCGCGTGGACGTGCACTACGAGGGTGGCCAGTGGATGGCGGAACTGGGGCGGCGGCCGTCGCTCAAGGAGCCCTGGCCAATGATCTACGTGCCGCAAGGGTCACGGGTGAAACTGGCGGCCGCGGACGGTCCCTGTCGCATCGCGGTCGCGGGCGCGCTAGGCAAGCCGGGCGCGCGTCCGGTGCTGGTAGGGCTGGACCAGATCGTGACTAAAGAGGTGGGCCGCGACAACTGGGCCCGGACCGTCCACACTCACATCGCGGACAACGTGGATGCGGCGCGGCTGATCACGGGCGAGACCGTGAGCCGCCCCGGCGGGTGGTCGAGTTGCCCGCCGCACAAGCATGATCGCATGGGCGGCGGCGAGGTGCCCATGGAAGAGGTCTACTACTTCCAGGTGGAGCCTCGTCAGGGCTTCGGCTTTATCCGCGTCTACACGGATCCCGACGATCCCGAACCCTTCGATTACGCATTCGCGGTGGAGGACGGGGATACCATCCTCATCCCTCGTGGCTATCACCCGATAGCCTGCTGCCCGGGTTACACTCTCCAC
>JBMFPL010000289.1:0-5070 GCA_049969115.1 Bryobacteraceae bacterium
CGCCGCCAGGATGATGCCTGCCAAGCTCACGTCAACAGCTCGGGCGAACGTGTCTTGAGGAAAATGGATTTCGAGAGATCGCGCCAGTTCGATGCCGCGCGCCGGCGCACCGCGATCATTTCCGCCGCCACCGAAACGGCGATCTCCTCCGGCGTCACCGCCCCGATGTCCAGACCCATGGGCGCGTGCAGCCGCTCGAAGACCTCCGCCGGCAGGCCTTCTTTGCGGAGCTGCTCGATGATGGCAGTCACCTTGCGCTGGCTGCCGATCATCGCCAGATATCGCAGCGGCGCCGCGGCCACCAGCCTCAGCACCCGCATGTCGTCCCGGTGACCGCGGGTGGCGATCACCACGTAGCAGTTTTCGTTGAGGCTCAGTTTCTCCACCGCGCTTTCGTACTGCTCGGCGTAGATCTCATCGGCCTCGGGGAAACGCTCCCGGTTGGCGAAGCTCTCCCGGTCGTCGACCACGGCCACCGAAAAGCCGGCCAGCGAAACGACCCGGCAGAGGCCGCGCGAGATGTGGCCCGCGCCGAAAATCACCGCGCGGGGCGGGGGCAGCACCGGTTCCACGTAAACCTCCAACTGACCGCCGCATAGCAACCCGCTTTCGTGGACAGCTTCCTGGTCCAGGTTGAACGTCAGCAGCCGCGGGGTTTCGCTTTCTATCACCTCGCGGGCCGCCCTCCAGACCTCGGCCTCGACGCAGCCGCCGCCCACCGTGCCCGCCGCCGAGCCGTCATCGCGCACGAGCATCTTGGCGCTGGGGTAACTCGGTATGGAGCCGCGCGCCTGGATGATGGTGGCCAGCGCGCACTTGCGCCCCTGCCGCCGCAGGCGCACCAGTTCCTCGTAGAGGTCCACGCAGCAATTTTACCATCGTGGCGAGCTGGCCCCGGCCGACCCGATCAAACAGGAAAGCCGTGCTATGTTTTCGTCGCTTCTTGTGCTATTATCCCACCTGAACAGCCTTTGTGGGGCCGGCGGTGGTGCAGGCGCTCATTTTCGATCTGGACGGCGTGATCGTGGACTCCAACCCCGTGCATGTGCGCGCCTGGGAACGGTATTTGGCCGCGCACGGGCGGCTCCTGCCCCCGCACCCGGAAACTCTCATCTTTGGGCGCCACAACGACGAGATCGTTCGCGCCGTGTTCGGTGACCATCTGGATCCGGCGGAAGTGGCGGCGCACGGCGCCGCCAAGGAAGCGCTCTACCGGAAACTTATGCGCCCGTTGCTCGCCGGGCGCTTGGTGCCGGGTGTGGTCGAGTTTGTGCGCCGCTGGTCCTGCCTTCCCCTGGCGCTGGCCAGCAATGCCGAGCGCGCCAACGTGGAATTCGTGCTTGAAGAATCGGGCTTGCGTCGTTTTTTTCGCGTGGTGCTCGACGGCTGGCAGATCCACGCACCCAAACCCGACCCGGCCATTTTCCTGGAGGCTGCCCGGCTGCTCGGCGTGCCCTCTGCCCGGTGCGTGATCTTCGAGGATTCACCGGCCGGCGTGGCGGCGGCGCGCGCTGCCGGAGCGCAAGTGGTGGGTCTGCTCACTACTTATAAGGAGCTTCCCGGCGTGGATCTGGCCGTGCGGGATTTCCGCGACCCGGAGTTAGAGCGATGGTTGCAGGCTCGCACAGGTGGTTGCTGAAAGCCGCTGCCATCCTGCCCGGTTTGGGCCTCGCGGCCTTGCAGGGAGCCCAGGGCGCTGCCGGTTCGGCCGCCGCGCCTTTGCTGGGACCGCACGCGCAAGTCAGTCTGGTGCCGTTCCTGGCTGCCCTGGCTGCCCTTATGCTTACCCTGGTCATGGCTCGCATGCGTGGCCGGCGGCTGGAGGCCCAGCGCAAAGTGGTTCGCACGCTGCTGAATCTCGGCGAGGAGCTCCTGGGCGCCGGCTCGCACGAGGACCTGTTGCGACAAATGCGCGCGGTGCTGCCCGGCTTGCTCCAGGCGACCGGCCTGCGCGTGTTCGTTTACCAGCGGGGCGGGCATTCGCTGGAAGAAATCGGGACCGATCCCCAGGCGCGCCGGCTGAGCATCCCCGTTGACCGGCCGGAGGGTCTTGTCCCTTCCGCCGTGTCAGCTTGTTTCCGCAACCAGACTTTGCTCAGCGTGCCCGACGTGCTTCGCAGCCCGTTCGCCGCTCAGGCCGGCTCGGGCGACCACGCCCGCGCGCTGCTGCTGGTGCCCATGATGGCGCAGAGCGAAATCCGGGGTGTGCTCCAGATCGAAGACAGCCGGCGACCTCATCTGTTCAGCCCCGACGAGCAGATGATGGCCCAGCACATCGCCAACCAGGCGGCCATCGCCCTGCGCCTGATGGAAGAACAGAGGGTGCGCGAGCAACTGTCGCGCACCGAACGCATGGCCGCCGCGGGCCAGTTGCTCTCGGGCGTCGCGGCCGAGCTTCGCTCGCCGGTCAGCGCCATTGTGAGGCTTACCGAGTCGTTCCTTTACAGCCGGCGCGGCCCACTCACCGAAGAAGAGATGCGTGCCATCGCGGTGGAGGCGGAACGTGCCAAAAACATTCTCGATCGGCTGGTTTCCTTCATCCAGCCCGACCGCACTGAAGCCAAACCGGTGGACTTGCGAACGCTGCTGGTCCGCTTGCTGGAGTTCCGCCGCGCCGATTGGGCGGTCCGGGGCCTGGAAGTCCACGAGCATCTGGGCGCCGAGCCGGTTTGGGTGCTCGGTTCGGCCGGGCAGCTTGAGCGCGTGCTCCTGAATCTGCTGATGCACGCCGAGCAGGCGCTGGCCGACTCTTTGGAGAGGAAACTGAGCATCAGCCTGAGCGTGCTCGCCCGCCGCGCCTTGGTCGAGATCGCCTACACGGCGCCGGCGCCCCAGCGGCGCCCCGGCGAAGAGCGGGCCGACACCAGCGTGCTGGTCGAAGGCGTCATCCGGGGCATCATCCAGAGTCACGGCGGCGAGACGCGGTTGGTGAGACTGGGCAGCGCGGGATCCCGCATGGAAGTGGAGCTGCCGCTGGCGCCCGAGCGGGCTCCCCTGCGCCCCGGGTTGCTGGGCGAGCGCTTCACTCCCCGCCTGGCCACCGTGCTGCTGGTCGAGCCCGACACCGGGGTTCGCGACCGCCTCCTGGCTCTGCTCAGCCAGCGCGGCTACCGCGTCGTGCCTGTCGCCAGCGCCGAGCAGGGCGTAGACCTCGTGCAGCGCGTACGCTTCGATCTGGTCTTTTGCGCTTCCCAACTGCCCGGTCTGAACTGGTTCGAGTTCTTCCGTACTATCCGCCGGCGCATCCAGGCCTTCGTTCTGGTCACGCCGTCGCACCATCCCGAACTCGCGCGCGCCGTGCCCGAAGGCGAGTTTCATTTCCTGCCCCGCCCCATCGTCGAGCTCGAACTGGACCGGCTCCTGCTGTCGCTGGAATCCAGCGCGCAGTCGCCTTCGCCCGCCCCGCCTGCCGCTTGATCGCGGCCGCCGGATTCTGCCATCCTTAGCAACGGTAACCGCCATGACACGACGCGAATTCCTCGCCTCCTCGGCCGCGGCGCCCGCGCTGGCGGCCCCGGCCACCAAGCCCAACATTGTTCTCATCCTGGCTGACGACCTGGGCTACGGCGACCTCGGCTGTTACGGCCAGAAACAGATCGCCACCCCAAACCTGGATCGTCTGGCCGCCGAAGGCATTCGCTTCACGCAAGCCTATGCAGGCTCCACCGTCTGCGCCCCCTCGCGCTGCGTGCTCATGACCGGCCTGCACACTGGCCATGCCTGGGTGCGCGGCAACCGCTACCCGGATCTGCCCCTGCGGCCACAGGACGTCACCCTCACCGAGATCCTCAAGAAGGCGGGATACCGCACGGCGCTTTTCGGGAAATGGTCGCTGGGTGGCCTTTCCACCACCGGTTATCCGACGCGCCGCGGTTTCGATGAGTGGTTCGGTTATTTCAGCCAGACCCAGGCGCACGATTACTACCCTTACTTGCTGCTCGAGCAGGAGCGGGAGTATCTGGTGCGCGGTAACTTCGGTGCCCGGAAGACCGTCTGGGTGCACGACCTGTTCACCCAGAGGGCCATCGATTTCATCCGCCGGCGCCAGCAACCTTTCTTCCTGCACCTTTGCTGGACTGTTCCTCACGCCAACAACGAAGTGGGACGCGACACGGGCAACGGCATGGAGGTTCCCTCGGACGCGCCTTACTCGGACCGCAACTGGCCGCAGCCGGAAAAGAACTTCGCCGCTATGATCACCCGGATGGATGCCGACGTGGGCAAGTTGATGGCGGCCCTGCGCGAAACCGGGCAGGAAGAGAACACCATCGTCATCTTCACCAGCGACAACGGTCCGCACCGCGAAGGCGGTCACGATCCGGATTTCTTCGACTCCAACGGCCCCCTGCGCGGCATCAAGCGCGATCTTTACGAGGGCGGCATCCGCGTGCCCATGATCGTGCGCTGGCCCGCCCGCATCCGAGGCGGCCAGGTCAGCGACCAGGTATGGGCCTTCTGGGATTTGCTGCCTACGCTCGCCGAAGCCGCCGGCCTGGAGGCGCCACCGGGGCTGGACGGCGTCTCCATGCTGCCCGCCTGGCTGGGCAAACCGCAGAGCAACCACGAGTACCTCTACTGGGAGTTTCACGAAGGTGGCTTCAAGCAGGCCGTTCGCATGGGTGACTGGAAAGCAGTGAGGCTCGCGCCCGGCAAGCCGCTGGAGCTCTACGACCTGCGCTCGGACGTTGGCGAAACCCACAACATGGCCGCCAGCCACCCGGATGTAGTGGCGCGGATCGAGCAGATCCTTGCGCGCGCGCGGACCGAATCCGCCGAATTCCCCGTGCGCCCAGGGCGGCGCGGCTGAGCGGGTTACACTACTTGATGGATGGTAGGCCGTGCGCTTGTCCTCGCTTTTGTCTGGGCGGCCGGGCTCGCGGGCTGGCAGGTCTGCCCGCCCACGCCCGCCTGGTCGCCGTGCGACATCGTTTTCGAGCTTCCCGAAGCGGAAGCCGCCGCGCATCCCAACCCTTACCTCAGCGTCACCCTCGACGTGGAGTTTCGCTCACCTCGCTTCCGCACCCTGAAAGTTCCGGGTTTCTGGGACGGCGGCCGTCGGTTTGTCGTGCG
>JBMFPL010000290.1:0-5061 GCA_049969115.1 Bryobacteraceae bacterium
GTGCGCGTGTTCTCGGAGATGGCGATGAGGCCGGCGGCCCTGGGGAGCATGAGGCTGGCGAAGCGCTGCGCGGCCCGAACGTTGGCCGGCGTGTGCATCTCCGGCATCAGCCAGCAGGTCATGTCGTAGAGGGTGGCGGTGAGTTTGCCCCGGCGCGGCGGGATGAGCAGCAGCCAGGAAGCGTGAAAAACGTCCCATTGGCCGGCCATCGCGCCGGCGACCGGCAAGCGCAGGTGATTGGCCAGGTGCAGCCGGGCCAGCCCCGCCGCGGTCGCCAACGACCCGGCCACGGATCCCTCGTGATCGAGCGCCTCCAGGTGCAGGTCGACAGGGAATGTCCGCACCGTCGAATCGCGCGCCTGCGCACGGAGCGCACGGGTCCAGTAGTAAAGGTAGTTCTTGACGCCGGCGCTGCGCACCAGCAACGGGGTGGCGTCAATGATCAATTGCATGGTTGCTAAACAGGTACTTGCCGCCCGCAAACGCCACCAAGTGCAGGCGCTTCGGCCCGGCGATCGTTTCCAACCGCGGCAGCCATCCCCTGGCCACCACCACGTAGCAGCGCCCGGGAGCATTCCACAATTGCGCGAAGCGCGCATCGTCCAGGAACACGTCCGGCGCGTCCGGCGCCAGAGACCCGTACTCCAGGTTGTTCACGCGTCCGTCCCAGAGCCAACCTCGGCGGTTGGCGTAAAAGAACACCGAGGAGAAAGCGTAGTACTGGTCGCTGACCACCAGTTCGCCCGGCGGCGCGCGGCGCAGTGCTTCGGCCAGCGGGCGCGAGGACAGGTAAGGATCGAACTTCACCATGGCCAGCCTTGCGGCGTGGACAAACAGCACCATCATGGCGGCCAGTGCCAGCCCCGGACGCTCGCCCCGCCATTTCCAGGCCCCGATCGCGCCGGCAAAAAAGGCCACGGCCGCAACGGCCAGCGGCAGCTTCAGGTAAGCGAACGAGCGCAGCGTCAGATCGGCCATGTGGCCGAGCGAAAGCGTGTAAAGCTCAGGATTTTGCTTGAGAGCCGAGGAAATGTCGCCCGGCGCGGGCACGTCGTGGACCAAGTACAACAGCGCGCCGCACGCCAGCGTGCCTGATGCCGCCACTGCCGCAGCGACGCGAGTCGCTGCCGTCACCAGGCGCGCGCCTTCTGCCACGGCTGCTCCGATCAGCAGCGCCAGCGCCGGGTAGGCAGGCATGGAGTAATACTCCTGCGTGGTCGAGAAGGTGAAGAACAACGGCACGAAGGCAGCCCAGCAAAGGCAAAGCAGGCGCGCGCGTCCCGCGCGGTCCGTGGGCCGGTAGCTGAGGCGAGCCACCGCCGGCAGGTACACGCTCCAGGGGAAAAGCCACACCAGATGTAACAGCCAGAAGGCCAAACGAGGCACCGTATTGTAGTCGCGCGGGTGGCGCAGATTCAGAAAGCGCAGGACGTGTTCGTTGATGAAGTAGAACCAGAAGAAGCCGCGATAACGGAAAGGCTCGGCGCTGAGGGTGAAATCAAAATAGGGCGGGTTACGCAGAGTGGCCAGCACATGCCAGGGCGCGGCGATGGCCAGAAAGATCAAAGCGCCGGAAAATGGCCGCAGGCGCCGCCACGTGCTCCGGTGGAGCAAGCGGCGGGCGGCCAGCAGGTAGAAAAACATCGCCCCGCAGGGGATCACCAGGCCGACGAGCCCTTTGAGGAGCACGCCCACGGCCATGCCCACCGCGCCCAGCGCCGCCCACAACCGTGGGCGCCGCTCGTCGTCTTCCAGCGCGCGCATCATGGCCCAAAGGGTAAAGGTCACCGCCAGTGTGAGCAGGACGTCGGGAATCAACACACGGGTGAACAGGAACAGGCCCACACAGGTGGCGAGCGCGACTCCCGCCCACTTGCCCGCGCGTGGCGAAAAGGCCCACGAGCCGATGCGGTACACCAGCCAGCACAGCAGCACCGCGCCGAGCGCCACCGGGATGCGCGCTGCCCAGTCGTGCACGCCGAAAAGCAAGAACGAGCAGGCGATCAGCCAGTACTTCAGGGGGGCTTTCTCCAGGTACTTGACACCGTTCAGGCGCGCAGTCACCCAGTCGCCCGAGTCGAGCATATTGCGGGCGATCTGCGCCTGCACGGCGTCCACGTCGTCCATCAAGGAGGGCGGACTGAAAATCGTGCCCAAAAAGATCAGGGCTGCGAGGAGGACGACGATCCAACCCGGACCAAAGCGGGTTCGGCCGCCGCAGCCGCCCCACTCTGCACGTTGAACCGCCGCATCCACAGGAACAGGATCAGCAGACCCCATAGCTGAAATCCGAGATTAGCATGGCGGTCGAGGTGGCGGCGGATCATGCCTTGCACGGCCTCGGCGTCGAACAGCCCGGTCCGCCGGAGGGCCTCCGGGTGGAGCGTATCGAGCAGCAGGGGGCGCAGCACGGTGCGCAGCCAGTGGTGGGCGGGAATGTCCAGGCCTTCCTTGTCGCGGCGGATCACCGCAGGCGGGAGCCGGTGCTTCATGAGCTCTCGGAGGATGAACTTCAGGCGGCCGCGGCGGATCTTGAAGTCTTCGGGCAGCGAGGCGGCGAACTCGACGATGCGGTGGTCCAGAAATGCAGGCCGCACTTCGAGCGAGTGCGCCATGCTCATGCGATCCACCTTGTAGAGTATGTCGTCGGGCAGGTAGTAGAGCTGATCGAAGAGCAGGAATTGGTTGACAAAGCCGATGCGCCCGGCCAGGCCGGGGGGCGCCACCGGGAGCGGGGCGGCGCGAGGGCCGAGGTAAAAAGCGTTCTTCTCAGCAGAACTGAACGCGCCGTTCCAGTAGCAGTGCGCGGCGCCCTCCTCGAGCAGCGAACCCGCCAGAAAGCGTTTGAGCTTGTACTCGAAGCTGATCTTGTCGTCGGAGACCGGCCAGCGCTGCAGCAAACGCAGAGCCAGCCGACGGGCCGCCCGCGGCGTCCAGCGCAGCCGGCGCGCCCAGCCATCGGCCGGGTAGGTCAAGTAGCCTCCGAACAGCTCGTCTGCCCCTTCCCCGCTCAGGGCCACGGTCACCGCACGCCGGGTCATCTCGGACAGAAACCAGACCGGTACGGCGCCCGCGTCCGCACTGGGTTCGTCGGAATGCCACACCATTTGCTCGATGGCATCCGCCAGGGGCAGGCTTTCGTTCAGGTCCAGCTCGGCATGATCGGTCCCGTAGCGGGCGGCCACTTCCCGGAAGTACCTGGATTCATCGAAACGGCGGCCACGGAAGGAAATCGAAAATGTCTTGAGCGGCGCGCCAAGCAGCTCGGAAGCATAATGCAGCATAGTGGAGGAGTCCAGGCCGCCGGAAGCCCACACACCCAGCGGCACGTCCGACATCAGGTGCTCGCGCACGGCTTCGTGCAGCAGGCTGTCCAGTTCCTCGCACGCTTCGCGCAAGGGTCTGCGCACGGGCCGGAATTGGAGCCGCCAGTAACGCTCCTGGCGCAGCCTGCCTTCGCGCCACTCCAGCCAGCAGCCGGGCGGCAGTTTGCGGATGCCCTCGATGAGCGTGTAAGGCCCCGGAACGTAGTTCAGAGTGAGGTAATGATCGAGGGCTTGCAGGTCGAGCCGCCGCTCGATTTCCGGGTGCGCCAGGATGGCTTTCAGTTCCGAGCCGAAGTAAAGATCGTGTCCGCGGCGAAAGTAGTAAAGCGGCTTGATGCCGAGCCGGTCCCGCACCAGCACCAGGCGTTGCTCTCGCTCGAGCCACAAAGCCGCCGCGAACATGCCGCGCAGGCGGGCGAAGCACGCGGTGTCCCATTGCAGGAAAGCCCGCAACAGCACTTCTGTGTCCGAGCGGCTGCGAAAGCGGTGGCCGCGCCGCTCGAGCTCGCGCCGCAACTCCCCATGGTTGTAAATCTCGCCGTTGTAGACCACGACGGCGGCGCCATCTTCGCTCGTCACCGGCTGATCGCCACCTGTAAGGTCAATGATTTTCAGGCGCGCTGCGCCCAGCGAAACCGTGGCGGATTCGTAGAAGCCCTGCTGATCGGGGCCGCGATGATAAAGCGCCAGCGTCGCCTTGCGAATGCGCCCGGGATCGAAGGCACGTTTCCAGTGCGTGTAACCGGCAATGCCGCACACCGCTTACTCCCCGTCCCGGCCAGTGGCATGTCCGGCCAGGAACTCACCACAAGCCTGGCGGCGCTCACCCTGCCGCCAAGCTTGTCGGTGCCACTTTAGCACAGCTCCAGGGGAGGGCGCTCCCGCGGCCAGCGGCCGGGCGCGGGGATGAAAGGGCGGGCCGGCCAGCCATGGAGGTCGCGGGCGCGGGGATAAAATCAAGGGGCGGAGGATTCAGGTGCGCGTTATCGCCTTTGTGGCCCTGGCCGCTGCCAGTCTTCCTGCGGCCGACTACGTGCTCGTCCGCGGCGGGCTTCTTCGCCCGGGACAGCCCATGCTGCGGCTGGACGATTTCGAGATAGCCGTCCATCCGGTCACCAACGCCGAGTACAAGGCCTTCGTGGACGAAACCGGTTACCCGCCGCCGCTGCACTGGGAAAAAGGCGGGATCCCGCAGGGCTTCGAGAATCACCCGGTGATCTTCGTCAATCGCAGCGATGCCTGGGCGTACGCGCGCTGGTTGTCGCGCAAGGAGAAACGCAACTATCGTTTGCCGACGGCCGCCGAGTTCGAGTACGGGGCGCGCGCCGGCAACCCGGACGCCCGCTATCCCTGGGGAGACGCCAGCCCGGACGATACGCGCGCCAACTACGACGCGCGCGGTGACCGCCACTTCGCCGCCTGGCGCAAATACTTGAAGCCCGTAAAGAGCTACCCGCCGAACGCCTGGGGCCTTTATGACATGGCGGGCAACGTCTGGCAGATGGTGGACACATACCCCGATCCCGCCACCGCCCAGTTCAAGTACCGCATCGAGACGCCGGAAACCGAAGAGGGAGCGATCGCCGGAGGCTCCTGGGCACGCGGCGAATCTTACTTGCGCTGCGGCGTCCGCGGCGGCGCTTCCGCGGGGATCCGGCATCCCGATCTCGGCTTCCGGCTGGTGCGCGAACCCAAGGGCGCAACGCACTTCCAGCGGCAGCCGCGACGGCTGATC
>JBMFPL010000291.1:0-4398 GCA_049969115.1 Bryobacteraceae bacterium
GTGTCGTTCAGGGGGTCCGCATCTATGAGGACTGAACCCCGCGCCCTCGACGTCATCGTCGCCGGCGAGGCCAACGTGGACCTCATCCTCACCGGGGTGCCGCCCCTGGAACTCGACCAGGAGAAGCTCGTCCGCGACATGCATCTGGTGCTGGGCGGCTCCAGCTCCATCACTGCCCACAACCTCGCTCGTCTGGGCGCGCGCGTCGGCTTCGTGGGCATCGTCGGCGACGACTTCTTCGGCCGCTTCGTGGAAGAAAAGCTGCGCTCGGCGGGCGTGGATCTGTCCTGCTTCCGCAAGCTGCGCGGGGCCAAAACCGGCCTCACCGTCTGGCACGCGCGCGGCCGCCGCCGCGCCGGCGTCACCTACCTGGGAACCATCGCCCGCCTGCGCGCTGCCGATGTCCCCTCCGCCTACCTCGCTACCGCGCGCCACCTCCATGTGGGCGCTTACTTTTTGCTCGCGAACTTGCAACCCCAGGCTCCTGATCTTTTCCGCCGGGCGCAACGCCTGGGCCTCACCACTTCGCTGGACTGCAACTACGATCCCTCCGAGCGCTGGGACTCGCGCCTGCTCGAGACTCTGCGCCACACCGACATCTTTTTCCCCAACGAAGACGAGGCGCGAAAAATCACCGGCGCCCGCGACACACGCTCTGCCGCCCGCGAGCTGGCCCGCATCGTCCGCATCGTGGCCGTCAAGCGCGGGGCGCGCGGCGTGCTGGTCGCCTGCGGCGACCGCCTCTACCGCGTGCCCGCCCTCAAGACCCGCGCGGTCGAGACCACGGGCGCAGGCGATAGCTTCAACGCCGGCTTCCTCGCCCGCTTCCTCCGCGGAGCGCCCCTGGAAGAATGCGCGCAGGCGGGTGTGCGCGCGGGCGCTCGCGCCGTAACACGAGTGGGAGGAACTACCGCCTTCGAGGAGTGAACCGATGCAGAAGTTGACCGGAACCGCTGTCGTCGCTCACGGCGGAGGCCCCACCGCCGTCATCAACGCCAGCCTCGTGGGCGTGATCGAGGAACGCCGTCGGCACAGCGAAATCACAGCCCTTTACGGCGCGCGCCACGGCATCCAGGGCGTCCTCGAGGAAGATTTCATTGACCTTGACCGGGAGGATCCCAACCTCGTCGAACTCATCGGTCGCACGCCCGGCTCCGCCTTGGGCTCCTGCCGCTACAAGGTCAAGGAAGCGGATTACGAACGCATCCTCACCGTTTTCCGCGCTCACAACGTCCGGTATTTCTTCTACACCGGCGGCAACGATTCCATGGACACCACCCTCAAAGTTGCCCGCCTCGCCCGCCAGACGGGCTACGAGCTGCGGGCGCTCGGCATCCCCAAAACCATTGACAACGATCTGGCCGAGACCGACCACTGCCCCGGCTACGGCTCCGCCGCGCTCTTCTACGCCTGCGCGCTGCGCGACATCGGCGCCGACATCCGCGAACTGCCACGCCGCGTCACCGTCGTCGAGGTCATGGGCCGGAACGCCGGCTGGCTCGTGGCCGCCGCCGCGCTGGCCCGCCACCAACCCGACGATCCGCCGCAGTTGATCTACCTCCCCGAACGCCCGTTGAGCGGGAGCAAGCTCCTGGCCGACGTCGAGGCCGTCTACCGCCGCCTGGGCTATGCGGTCGTCGCCGTCTGCGAAGGCCAGCGCGACGAAAAGGGCGAACCCTTCGGCGCCGACCTGATCGCGGCCGATGGCTTCGCTCACGAGCTCGCCGGCAACCTGGCGCACGCCCTCTCCCAGCTCATCGCTCGCCATCTCAAGCTGCGCGCGCGCAGCGAAAAACCGGGCTTGCTGGGCCGCACCAGCGGCGCCTTCATCTCCGAAAGCGACCGTCAGGAAGCCAGAATGTGCGGCCGCGAGGCGGTGCGCGCCGCCGTGGAGGGTGTCTCCGAAAAGATGGTCTCCCTCGTGCGCGACCCCGGCCCCGACTACCACGTCCGCACCGGGCTGGCGGATCTGGAAAAGGTCGCCAACGTCGAGCGCAGATTCCCTTTGGAGTGGATACACCCCGAGGGTAACGATGTGCTACCCGCGTTTCTCCACTACGCCCGGCCGCTCACAGGCGAAGTCGCCCCGCGCCCGCGCCTGCTCGGCATTCCCGTCCCGCGCCGCCTCGGCTCATCCGGGCAATAAACGCCAGCAGACGCCCAGCGCCTTGCCCGGCGTCGAGCCGCTCCTCACCAGACTCAATCCTTCACCTCGTAGCGCCCGTGAGGGCGCGTCGGGTGGGATGGCGGGCCGGGAGGAGCCTCACCAGACTCAATCCTTCACCTCGTAGCGCTCCGCGATCACGAACGCGCGCTTGCGCCCCGTGCTGCCAACGAAGCCGCGGAACTTCGGCACCCCGTTCACCAGGATCTGCACCGGCCTGCCGATGGGATAGTCCAGCATCAGCACGTCCCCGACCTCCAGCGCCAGCAGTTCCTCGGCAGGAAGCGTCGGCCCCTCCAGGCGCGCGTCCAGCCGCACCCGGGCCCGCTTGATCAATCGCAGGATGCGCGCCTGTTCTTCCGGCGTGGACTCGGCCCGGCGGATCGACCATTGCTGGTCGAATTTCTGCCGTAACATCTTGACGATGATCGAGGGCATGGCGATGTTCATCATGCCCGTGTTTTCCGCCATCCGCACTTCCAGCCCGATCGCCAGCACGGCCTCGTTCGGGGCCATCACTTGCAGCAGTTGCGGCTCCGTCTCGCGCGATTCGATGGTGAATTCGATGGTCGTCACCGGCGCCCAGGCCTGCGTGAGGTCGTGCAAAATGATGCGGTACAAGCCGTCCAGAATGCTTTGCTCGATCTCGGTCACCTCACGGTTGATCTTGGTGCTGCTCCGTCCCGTGCCGCCCAGCAGCGTCTCGAGAATCGGAAACACCAGCGACGGATTGATTTCCAGCACCGCGTTGCCCTCATACGGGCGCATGGCCAGCGACACCAGGCAACTGGGCGAGGGCAGGCACTGCGAGAACTCAGCAAAAGAAAGCTGCTCGACCGAAACCAGATTCACGATCACGTACGCCCGGAGGTAGGCCGAAAGACTGGAGGCCAGGTTGCGAGCGAAGTTCTCGTGCAACAGGTGAATGGCGCGGAGCTGGTGCTTGGCGATCCGGTCCGGGCGCCGGAAATCGTAGGGGATCGCTTTCCGGGACGCGTCCTCGGTTCGCGTCTTTTCCTTCAGGCTCTGGAAGACGCTGTCAATTTCTTCTTGCGAAAGTAGGCGGTCACCCGGCATGACTTTTCTCCAGCATTGAATCGGCTGGAAGCCGCGCTCCCTTTACGCGTGCCCTCGCGTGTCCCTCCCGGGGCGCGTTGACGCACCCAAGGCTGCCATTTTTCCCGTGTTTCCAACAGATTCCATCATGCCCACCGGTGGCTCGCCGCCTGCGCCCCTCAAGCTGGACGCGGAGGTTGACGTGCCTGCTTTGCCTTTTCCCAAGTATTCCCTCGACAAGCTTTACCTGTTCCCGTACTACCAGACCCGGGAAGACTACCGCCGCGCCACAGGTCAGGAACCGCCGCCTTGGGATCCCAACCGGCCGCCCAAGTACTGGTTCGATCCTAACGCCCGCAACAGCCAACGGCGCAACGTGGTCTACGACAACGTCCTCGCCCTCAGCGAGTCGGGCCACCCCCTCATCGGACCCGACGGCAAGCCCATGCTCGACGTGCTCGTGCTCACCAAGGAGGAAGCCGCTATCGTAAACATCCCTCCCAAGGACGTCAGCAACGTCCCCGGCGCCGACAGGCCCGAAGTGCCCTGCCCGCTACGTCCCCTGGAACCAGGCGAGGAGCTGTTCTTCGACTTTGGGGGCATCGTCGCCGTCAAGAACGTCGAGCTCTACAACCAGATTGACCGCGGCTTCACCCCCGAAGACCGCGCCCTGCTGCAAGCCATCGCTCGCAAGCTAGGCGTCTAGGCTCTCGTCCCCACGTTCGAGGCCAGCAGGCGGCGGATTTCGGTCACCGTCACGTCCGGGTTGCGCAGCATCAGCGCCACATCGTAGTACTCGTGGGCCGCCCCTCCCTGGAACAGGATCTGATGGTTCACATAGGCGCCGCCTGGATAACTCACCAGTTCCCGAACCTCGGTGAACGAGAACGCCTCCGGGTCGAGGCCCGTCTGCTTCAGCGCGGCCTTCAACACCCCGACCGGATCCGCCGCCTCCTCGACACTCTGGTTCGCTTGCACCACGTGCGCGATCTGCGCGCCCCCGGCATCGGCCCCGCCCGCCGTTGCCGGCGTCGTCACGCTGACGAGAATCTGTCGCGCCCCGGTTTCCGGACTCTGGCCCGCTGCCTGCGTGACCCTCACCTCGCCCGGCGCCAGGCCCGCCTTTACCAGCGATTCGCGGATCGCGCCCGCCAGTTGATCCTCGAAAGACAGACCTT
>JBMFPL010000291.1:4408-5055 GCA_049969115.1 Bryobacteraceae bacterium
TCCCGCCGCCCGCCTGCCCTGGAGCGATTCCAGAAACGCGGCAACCGCGCCGGTTCGCGCACTTCCAGCCCGCTCTATCGTCATGATTCTCGATCGCCTCCGGCCTCCTCCCTGCAAGCTGGAGACCAATCCGCGGCGCCGCGCGCCGCGAGCCTCCCTCGCTCAGGCCTGCCTCTGCCCAAGCGCCAGGCTGGCCCCAGCGCGGCACCGCCCTCTTCCCCCGGGGCGGAACTCGATCGGGCGCAATCGTGCCATTCGGGGCCGGGTTCAGCGCGGGAGTACCTTCTCCACCTCGGGCGGAACCGCGAACGTCACCCGGACCGGAATCAGTTGGTTCAGGGGCTCCACCCGCACGTTCACCGTAACCTCGGGCTTCGGCGCCTTGTCCCGCGGCTCCACTTTCAGCAGCAGCTTGGTGCTCTCGTTGGCCTTCAGCTCGCTGCGTTCCAGCTTCGCTTCGAACCCAGGAAAGCCGGCGTATTCCAGGCTCAGGCGCACCACACCGGGCATCTGATTGGTGAGCGTCACCTCGCCCGAGGCAGGCTGGTAGCTACTCAGCCGGACCTCGGTCTTGTCAGCGGTCACTCTGCCCAAGACCTTCAGCGCCTCATCCGGGCGCGTGGGAATCGGGAACGGCCCCCCCGTAG
>JBMFPL010000292.1:0-5050 GCA_049969115.1 Bryobacteraceae bacterium
CCAGATCGAGTTGCAACAGCTTCAAAAACGACCGGGCGGAAAGCATGGGGACCGGCAGCCGGTGCCGCCGCAGGTGCCGGCCGCCATCCTCCAGTTCCAGCTCGAGCTCCAGCGCGATGGCCGCCAGCGCGCGTTCCCTCAACCGCTGGCAAATCCGCTGGATCAGTTGCGCCACCAGGAACAGCAACGGCTCCAGCAGCGCCACCGAGTGCTCCAGCTCGATGCTTTCCTGGAATCCTTTGAGGCGCTCGAGCGGCGCCAGCGAGCGCCGCAGCGTTCCGCGGGCCAGTTTCTGCAAGCGGACTCCTTGCTCGCCCAGTCGCTCGGCCAGTCCTTGCTCGGGCAGCGCCGCCAATTCTCCCAGCGTGCGCACGCCCCACAAGGCCAGCTGGAAAGCGATCTCCTCGGGCGGATTGAGCACCTGCACGGGCAAAGGCGCCAGCCATTCCGCTTCACGCCCGGGCGGAATCACGACGATGCCAGGGTAGCCCCGGGCGGCCAGCAGCGCGGTATCGGGATTGGCCGCCACCGCCACGCGGGCCTCCCAACCCTGCCTGGCGGCACGCTCGGCAAGACGCCGGGCCGCCTGCTCGGGCGGGCCGAACAGTCGCCCGCAATCCTCGAGCGCCAGAATCACTGCATCAGGCGCCACCCCGGCTTGCCGGGAGGGGGCCAGCTCGAGCACGGGCGAGAAGGCGGCGGCGCACTCCACCAGCTCGTTCTGGCGGGAAGAAGGCAAGCCGGGCACGTAGAGACACGCGAACATGGCTCACCTTGCCCAGCTCACACGGGCGGCGAAGAAAGCGACTTCCTGATGGACGGACTTGCGCAGCCCCGGCTTGTCCGGGCGGAGCGACAGCTCGAAGACGCCACCTTCGAGCAGCCGTGCGCCTGGCGCACCAGACCACACCGCCCGTGCGCCCTTCATTTCCACCACGAGCGAGGCGGAAGCGCCGGTCACCGGCTGGGAGGCAATCACCAGCAGGATGGCGGGCGTGCCTTCGATGGCGCGGCGCAGGCGGAACCAGCACACCAGCGGGATACGGCGCACGATGCGCAGGGGCAAGTCGGCCAGATCCAGCACCAGCAGGTTGAAGCCGCCATCGTTCACGATGCGATCGGCAGCCTTGAGGGCACGCTCGGGATCGCCGCCGCAGCGCACCCAGAGCAGGCGATCCAGAGGCACCCCGGCCTGGGCGGCCGCTGCGGGATCGAAGGCGTCGGTGGCGTCCACCAGCGCGCAGAAATCGCCGCGCGCAGTGGCAGTGGCCAGTGTGGTCCACAACAGGCTGGTGCGGCCGGAACCGGGAGGGCCGAAGACTTCGGTGATGGCGCCGCGGGGCAGCCCGCCGGCGAGGGCGTCGAAGGCGGGCAGGCCGGTAGAGGCGTAGTGGTATTGCGGGGGGCGGAGGCGAGCGGCCGGGACGAGGAATGGGAAGCTGGCGGCCATGGCGTTTTCGCCTTTTCTTCGCCTAATCCCAGTATCGCCCGCCCCCACCCCGCCTGTCAAGCCCCCCAAACCCAAATCTCCGGAAGGGAGCGGCAGCCCCCAAGCCCGGGGCCCGATTGCCCCTTTTCTCTTCCGCCACCCGGCAGTATAATCGTGGAATCCGCCCGCTATGGAGCCGGGAACGCCGTTCGACAGCATCGAGAGCGCCCAGCAGTTCGTCGAGTTGCTGTGCGAGACGATCGACGAGGCGCGGCGCGAGGTGGACGAGGAGATCGGGCGCGCCACGGCCCCGGGTGACGAGCGCCGCAAGCAGGCGCTGCAACTGGTGGCTTACAACCTGGCCAAGCTTGCCATGCACATGGGGACCAGCCGCCGGATCCTTAATGACCTGCGCACGCTGCGCCGCCTGCTGTTGAACGAGCGGGAACTCGAGCGCGCCACGACGATCGCGGCAGCCGAAGACGAGCTGGGCGCCTGACCGGGGGCGGAACGAGACAAAAAAGAAGCGGGCGCCGGGGTTGGGTTTTGTTGGGTGAAAGGGTGAGTGCGCCCGCTTTTAGGGGTTTGACTATAACGGCGCAGGCCCGCGCGGCCAGGTTACACACGTCAACAACAAATCTCAAAAAATTTCTCGACCCGCCGCCTCACAGCTCCCGCCGGTTCTCCAGCGACTTGGTGATCGTCACCTCGTCGGCGAACTCCAGATCGCTGCCCGCGGGGATCCCCATGGCGATCCGCGTCACGCGCAACCCCAGGGGCTTGAGCAGGCGCGCCAGGTATGCTGCCGTCGTTTCGCCCTCGACCGTCGGGTTGGTCGCCAGGATGATCTCCTTGACCACCCCTGACTCCAGCCGCGGGAAAAGGTTGGCGATCTTCAAGTGCTCCGGGGTGACGCCGCGCAGCGGCGACAGCGCCCCGTGCAGCACGTGATAGAGGCCGTTGTACTGCCGCGTGGTCTCGATGGGCAGGATGTTGTGCGGCTCCTCGACCACGCAAATCACGGAGGGATCGCGGTGCGGGTCCGAACAGAACGGGCAAAGCTCGGCGTCGGCGATGTTGTTGCACAGGCGGCACAGTCCCAGGCGGTCCTTGACTTCGAGCAGGGCCTGCGCCAGCCGCTCGGCATCCTCGCGCGGCGCGCGCAGGATGTGGAAGGCCAGGCGCTGAGCGGACTTCAGGCCGATTCCCGGCAGGCGCTTGAACTCCTGGATCAGTCGCGCCAGCGGTTCCGGATAGTCGGGCATGGGCTCACCGATTGCGCCGTCAGAACAGGCCCGGGGGCAAGCCCAGACCGCCCAGCATGCCTGCCATTTTCTGGCGGGCTTCCTCGTCCACCTTGCGCGCGGCCTCGTTGCAGGCCGCCATCACCATGTCCTGGAGCATCTCCACGTCGCCCGCCACCTCGGGGTCTATCTTGACGGCGAGCACGTTCTTCAGGCCGTCCATGCGCACCGTGACCATGCCGCCGCCCGCCGACCCCTCGACGCGGATCTGGGCGATCTCCTCCTGGAGCTTCTGCTGCATCTGCTGGGCCTGCCGCATCATGGCCTGCATGTTGCCCATGCCACCGGGTAGCTTCACGGCTCGCTCCTGATTCCTTATTCTTTCAGATCCCGCACAGCGCGGATTTCCGCATCGGGGAAAGTTTCGAGGAAACGCTTCACCGCTGGGTGCGCCATCACGCGCTGCCTGAGCTCGTCGGCGGTTTCCGCGGCCGGCGCAGGCGGGCTCTCCGCGGGAGCGCCCTCCATCAGCACTACCTTCACCCGGCGCGCCCGCCCGAACGCCTTGCGCACCACCTTGTCCAAGTCGGCGCCCTTGAGGAAGAGGGCGTGCTCTTTGGGCGCTTTCACCTCCAGCTCGCCGCCCTGTTGGCGGATTTCGGCGTGCAACAGGGCGTCGGCCGTGAACGTCAGTCCCAGCTCGAGCGCTGCCGCGTGAAGCTTCTGCTTGAGGTCGCCGCCGGAGGCAGCCGGGGCGGGAGCAGCAGAAGCGGCGGGCGCAGAATCCAGGCGCGCCAGCACTTCTTCGATCGGCGCCAGTCTGCCCGCTTCCACCAGCCGGATCAGTCCCAGTTCCATGTGGAGACGCGGGTCAAACGAGAACTGGAGGTCGCGGTAAAGATCGAGCGACAGTTGCAGGTAGCGGATCAGATCTTCTTCCGAGAACCGGGCGGCCGTCTGGCTGAGGCGCGCCCGCTCGCCGGGGGAGGCAGCCACCAGGCGCGAGTTGTCACCCGCCACCTTGCTGACCAGGAGATTGCGGAAGTAGCGCGCCAGCTCGCGGCAGAAGTGCTGCAGATGCCGGCCGTTGAGCACCAGCTCGTTGACGATCTCGAGCATGCGCCGGGCGTCGGAGGCCACCAACGCGGCGGCCACATGCTCGAGGGCCTCCAGCGGAAACAATCCCAGCAGGTTGCGGACCTGGGCCGCTTGCAGGCGCGGACCGCAGCAGGCAATGGCCTGATCAAGCGCGGAAAGCGAGTCGCGGAGGCTGCCATCGCCCGCCTGCGCCAGCACGCCCAGCGCTTCGGCGTCGGCTTCGATGCCTTCCTTGGCGCAGATCTGTTCCAGGCGCTGGAGAATCTCCTCGAAAGCCAGCGTGCGGAAGCTGAAGTGCTGGCAGCGGGAAGCGATGGTGGCCGGGATCTTGTGCGCTTCCGTGGTGCAGAGCACGAACACCACCCATTCGGGCGGCTCTTCGAGTGTCTTCAGCAACGCGTTGAAGGCCTCCGGCGTGATCTGGTGGGCTTCGTCAATGATGAAGACCTTGTAGCGGTCGCGCGCGGGCCGGTAGCGGACGTTCTCGCGCAGCTCGCGCATTTCGTTGATGCCGCGGTTGGAGGCCGCGTCGATCTCGATGACGTCCACCGAATTGCCGGCCGCGATCTCGACGCAGCTCGCGCAGGCGCCACAGGGATTCACCGTGGGTCCCTGCACGCAATTCAGGCAGCGCGCCAGGATGCGCGCCACCGTGGTCTTGCCCGTGCCCCTCTGGCCGGAGAAGATGTAGCCGTGCGCGATGCGGCCCTGGAGGATGGCGTTCTCCAGCGTGGTCCGCACGTGCTCCTGGCCCACCAGCTCGGCGAAATTCTGGGGGCGATACTTGCGCGCGATGACCTGATACATGTCCCCGCCGGCCTCGAAGGCCAGGCCCCAGGAGATCCGCGGCGCACGGGCGTCGCCGCTACCGTTGCTTCCTTCCGGACCTGGCGGGGTTCACGGCTTCCCGTCGCACGGAGCCCGGGACCTGACCACCTGTTATCCTAGCACGCGCGCTTCGGCCTCCCAGTCCTGATCCAGGCGATCCAGGTACCGGATCAGTTCCCGGCCGTAGCGCTCGTGGTACTCGTCGTAAGCCAGGCGAGGCGCGCGCACGCGCGGTCCTGAAAATTCCGCGGTGGAGGAAAAGTCGCTTGTGAAAATGAATGGAAACGTCCAAGTGCTGCCGTGTGAAGGCGAGCACGGGAAGGATCCGGGTGAACATCCAGAAGGTCCGTTCGCGCTCACCCTGATCGTAGGCGTCGAAGATCCGCCGGTACCAGGCCGTCATGGCTGTGTTCATGATCACGTCCACGCCGCGGTCGAGCGCTTCGATCAT
>JBMFPL010000293.1:0-5048 GCA_049969115.1 Bryobacteraceae bacterium
CGAATTTGCCCGGGGGCAGGTATTGCGTGGCGCTCCAGACCATGATCAGGCCGAACACCAGCAGTGCCAGAAACGCGCCCACCAGCCACCAGTCGGTCCATCCGCGGCGCATCTCAGGCCTCCTTGCTCCCGCTCTCTCTGGGCGAGGCCAATTGCGCCACCAGTTCCTTGAACACGCGGCCGCGGTGTTCGAAATTCTCGAACTGGTCGAAGCTGGCGCAGGCCGGGGCCAGCAGGACGGTGTCACCGGGCGCGGCATGTTGCCAGGCGTACTCAACAGCCTTGTCCAACGTCCCGCAGTGCACCAGCGGCACAGCGTCGCCGAGATGGGAGGCGATCTTGCCCGCGGCCGCGCCGATCAAAAGCGCCGCCCTGGCCTTGCGCGCCAGCGGCTCGCGCAACGGCCGGTAATCGCCCTCCTTGTCCTTGCCCCCCAGAATCACCCACAACGGCGTGGAGAACGAGTCCAGGGCTTTCAAAGCCGCGTCCACGTTGGTCGCTTTCGAATCGTTGTAGAAGTCCACGCCGCCCACACGCCGCACGAACTCCAGCCGGTGCTCGACGCCGGGAAACGAGCGCACCGCTTCCCGGATGCCTTCCGGCGGCGCTCCCGCCAGGCGCGTGGCCAACGCCGCCGCCAGCACGTTCTCCACGTTGTGCATGCCGCGCAGGGGGATCTCGGCTGCGGCCATGAACGGCCGGCCTTCCAGCCAGAGCTGGCCTTCCCGCAGGCAAGCACCCTCGGGCGCAAGGCCGCGCAGGCTGAACCAGCGCACCTGGGCGCGCGTGACAGCCGCCCAGCTCGCGCAAACCGGATCGTCGCGATTCAGCACCGCGAAATCTTCCGCGGTCTGGGTCTGGAAGAGGCGGGCCTTCTGGGCAGCGTAATTCGCGAAGCTCTTGTGGCGGTCGAGGTGATCGGCGGTCACGTTCAATCCCACGGCTAGGCGCGCGCGGAACCGCTCGATGGTCTCCAACTGGAAGCTGGAAAGCTCGAGCACGTTCCACTGAGCGGAACGCGAGCTTGCCACCATGGCGCACACGGGCAAGCCGATGTTGCCTCCCACTTGGGCGGGAATGCCGCACTGACGGAGGATATGGCCGGCCAGCGCCGTGGTCGTAGTCTTGCCGTTGGAGCCCGTGATTCCCAGCACCGGCCCTAGCAGATAGTAGCCGCCCAGCTCGACTTCGCCGATCACGCGCACGCCGCGGGCGCGGGCCTCCAGTAACTCGGGCAGATCCGCAGGCACGCCGGGCGAGAGCACGATCCATTCCACGCCGCGAAAAGCTTCCGGCGACTGCAACAGGAACTCGACGCCGCCAGCGCGCAGCTTGTCGAGCACCGCGGGCGAGGGTTGCTTCAAATCCGTGGCGCGCACCCGCGCGCCCCGCGCGCGCAGCAGTTCGACCGCCGCCTGGCCCGAGCGGCCCAGCCCCACCACCAGAACACGCACTCCCTCGAAGTTCACCTGTTCACCTCAGCTTCAGGGTGGTCAGGGCAAACAGCGCCATGACCAGGCCCGCGATCCAGAAGCGCACGATGATCTTGGATTCCTGCCAGCCCAGCGCCTCAAAGTGGTGGTGCAGCGGGGCCATCTTGAAGATTCGCTTGCCGCGCAGCTTGAAGCTGGCCACTTGCAGGATCACCGACAGCGCCTCCAGCACGAAGACGCCGCCTACGAATAGCAGCAGGACTTCCTGCTTGATCAGGATGGCCAGCACACCGAGGCAGCCTCCCAGGGCGAGCGATCCCACATCGCCCATGAAAATTTCGGCCGGATGGGCGTTGTACCAGAGAAAGCCAAGGCAGGCGCCGGTCAGCGCCCCGCAGAACACGGTCATCTCGGCGGCCGCCGGTAGCCAGATCAGATCCAGGTAGCGGGCGAAGACGGCGTGGCCGCTGGTGTAAGAAAGCACGGTCATGGCGCTGGCCGCGATCACCATCAGGCCGATGGCCAGCCCGTCCAGGCCGTCCGTGAGGTTGACCGCGTTCGAGCTGCCCACCACCACCAGCACCAGAAAGAAGAAGAAGACCACGAAGGCCAGCGGGTAAGTCCAGGGATGGGCGAGCAGCACCTCAGGCAACAGGCTGGGGCGGAATTGTTTGAAGAAGGGAAAGTTCATGGCCGGCGAGTACTCGCCCGCCGCCCGCAGCAACAGCAGCACCACGCCGATCAAGCCCGCCGCGCCGCACTGCAACAGGAATTTCGTCCGGCCCCTCAAGCCGAGGTTGCGGCCACGGCGCACCTTGAGCAGGTCGTCCCAGAAACCGATGGCGCCGAACAGTGCCATGGCCAGCACGGCCGTCCACACCAGGGCGTTGCCCAGATTGGCCCATAGCAGCGTGGGCGCCAGCACCGAGAGGATGATCAGCACGCCGCCCATGGTGGGCGTGCCCGCCTTGCCCCGGTGCCAGGCAGGCCCCTCTTCCCGGATGTACTGCCCGATCTGGAAGCGCCGAAGCTGCGCGGTCAGCCACGGCCCCAGGACCAGGCAAAGAAACAGCGCCGTCAGGCTGGCGAAGGCCGTGCGGAAGGTCACGTAGCGGAAGACGCGGAACGGGCTGAAGTAGGGGAACAGTTGCTCGTAGAGCAGCCAGTAAAGCATTTCAGCCCTCCTCGGCGCCCGTAGCGCTCAGCCATTCCTGGAGCGCCCGCTCGACCTGCACGCCACGCGAGCCCTTGAACAGCACGGCGTCGCCCTCCTCTAACAGGCCGCGCAAAAACCGGCCTGCTTCCGCCGGGTCCTCGAAGAAGAACGCGGCGCCGGGCGGCATTCCTGCACGGACCGCCTCTTCGACCATGAGTCTGGCGGCGCCGCGTATCCCCACGAGCACATTCACCCCGCACTCCACGACGCGTCGCCCCGCCTCGCGGTGCAGGGCCTCGGCCCAACGGCCAAGCTCCAGCATCTCGCCCAACACGGCGATCCGGCGGCGGGCTGGCGTGGCCGCCAGCGTCTCCAGCATCGTGCGGAGCGCCTCCGGGTTCGAGTTGTAGCAATCGTCCAGAACGGTGACGCCTTTGTGTGTGAAGCGCCGGCCCCGCATGCTCCCGGCCTCCAGCTTGCGCACCGGCTCGCGCAATCTCTCGAAGGCCAGCCCGAACAGGCGCGCCACGGCCAGGGCAGCGAGCACGTTCATGACGCCGTGCCGGCCTGGCAGCGGGCACTCGAACCGGATCCCCTCCACCAGGAAACACGAGCCGGCGGGGCCGAGCTCGACCTGTTCGGCGCGCACGTCGGCCTTCTCGCTGAAGCCGAAGGTGACTACCAGGCCGGGATGGACCGAGGCGAAGGCAGCCACGCGCGCATCATCGGCGTTCAGCACGGCCACACCGTCGGCGGGCAGCGACTCGATCAGCTCGCGCTTGGCCAGCGCCACCTCCTCCAGGGAGGCGAAAAAGCCTGCGTGAGCATGCCCCACGTTGGTCACCACTGCGATTTCCGGCCGCGACAACTCCGCCAGCCCGCGAATCTCGCCCGGATGATTCATGGCCAGCTCGAGCACCGCCGCTTCCGCCTCTTCAGGCAGGCGCAACAGCGAAAGCGGGACGCCCACCTGGTTGTTGAGGTTGCCCTCGCTCTTGCCCACCGGCATGGCCGTTGCCAGCAATGCGGCGATGGCGTCCTTGGTAGTGGTCTTGCCGGCGCTTCCCGTCACGGCGATCACACGCCCGCGGAAACGCCGGCGGGCCCAGCGAGCCGCATCTTCCAGGGCTTGCTGCGTATCGGCGACTTCCAGCAGTGGCCCGGCCACCCTATCCACGGGCCGCGCCACCACCGCGGCGCATGCGCCCCGCGCCAGCGCTTCGCCCACGAAATCGTGCCCGTCGAACCGCGGTCCTTTCAAGGCGAAGAACAGCTCGCCCGGCCGCAGGGTCCGCGAGTCCACGCTCCATCCTTCGACGAGCCGGTCGCCCGCTTGCGGGACTTTCGCCCCGATCGCGCGCGCTACCTCCGCCAGCGTGGCCTTCACCGGTTCTGCCTCCCGTAGCCCATCTCGCGCAGGGCCTGTCGGGCCACCTCGCGATCGTCAAAGGGAATGGTGCGGTCCTTGAGCACCTGGTAGGTCTCGTGTCCTTTGCCTGCGATGATCACGATGTCGCCGGGCTGCGCCTGCTCCAGGATGAGGCGGATGGCCCTTGCCCGGTCCGGCTCCACCACATACGGCGTAGCGTGGCGGCGCAGGCCGGCGAGCGCCTCCTCGATGATCGCCATCGGGTCTTCGCTGCGCGGGTTGTCCGAGGTGAGCACCACGAAGTCGCTCAGTTGGGCGGCGGCCTCGCCCATGCGCGGACGCTTGCTGCGATCGCGGTCGCCGCCACAGCCGAACAAGGTGAGCACGCGTTTGGGGCCCAGCTCGCGCGCCACTGCGATGACGTTGCGCAGCGCGGCCTCGGTGTGCGCGTAATCCACGACCACCAAGAACGGCTGTCCCGCGTCCACTTTTTCGAACCGCCCGGGAACGGTGCGGCATTCCTCGACGCCGCGCAGCATCGCCTCCGCCGGCAATTCATAGGTCAGCGCAGCGGCCCACGCGGCCAGGATGTTGTAGACGTTCATCCGCCCGGGTAGCGGGGAGACGATCTGGTGAACGCCGCGCGGGTCGAAGAGGCGGAAGCGCAGCCCGGCGAAATCGGCCACGATGTCGCCCGCCCGTACGGCAGCTTCCTCGCCGAGCCCGTAAGCGAGAACGCCACCGGACAGGCTTGCGGGCAGCCGCCGCGCCCAAGGATCGTCCGCGTTGATCACCCCGAAGCGGGGTGCCGGGCCGCCCGCTCCCTCGAACAGGCGGCGCTTGGCGGCGAAGTATTCCTCCATGGTGCCGTGGAAGTCCAGGTGATCCTGCGAGAGGTTGGTGAACACTGCCGTGTGGAAGCTGAGACCGTATACCCTGCCCAGCGCCAGCGCGTGCGAGGAAACTTCCATGGTAACGTGGGAGCCGCCGGCCGCGAGCAACTCATCCATCCAGCGCACCAGATCCAGAGACTCGGGCGTGGTGTTCACAGCGGGACGAACCTTCGCCGCCACGCGATGCTCGATGGTGC
>JBMFPL010000294.1:0-5046 GCA_049969115.1 Bryobacteraceae bacterium
GTGGAACTAGCCCAGTTGAACTACTTGCTGCCGCGCCTGACTGGGCGGGGAGCCGAGATGTCGCGGCTGGGCGGCGGCATCGGCACGCGAGGCCCGGGCGAAACCCAATTGGAAACGGACCGCAGGCGGATCCGGCGGCGCATCCGGAAACTGATGGAGGAGCTGGAAGCGGTGCGCGCCGCTCGCGCCGTCCAGCGCCGTCGCCGCAAAGAAGCTCCCTTGCCCACCGCCGCCCTGGTGGGTTACACGAACGCGGGAAAGTCCACCCTCTTCAATCGGCTGACAGGTGCGGAAGTTCTTACCGACGATCGCTTGTTCGCCACCCTCGACCCCACCGTCCGCCCGGTCACGCTGCCGTCGCGCCGTCGCGTGTTGCTCAGCGACACGGTGGGATTCATCCGCAAGCTCCCCGTGACCCTGGTGAAGGCCTTCCGGGCCACGCTCGAGGAGGTCACCGAAGCGGCTCTCATCCTGCATGTGGTGGACGTCTCGGCGCCGCAGGCCGCCGCGCAGATGGCTCAGGTGGAGAAGGTCCTGGCCGACATCGGCGCCGGCTCGACGCCCCGCTTGCTGGTGTTCAACAAAGCGGACCTGCTCGCGGGCCAGGACACGGACCCGCAGGCCCTGATCCGCCGCCTCGCAGGCGACCAAGCGCCCTCGGCCGACCGGGCCGTTCTGGTCTCGGCCCTCACCGGGCAGGGGCTGGCCCGGCTGTTGGCCATCATGGACGAAGTCCTCTCCTTCGACCCCATCAGCCGGGCGACCTTCCGCTTCCCCGCAGCCGACGCCTCCAAGGCCGGCCTTCTGTATCACCTTGGCCGCGTCCTCTCCGCCCGATTCGACGGCGACGGCTACCAGGTGGAGGCCGAAGTCCCGCACTCGCTCAAGCTCCGCCTCGCTCAGTATCTGGTGGAGAGCTGCTGAGACATGCAGGGCCGGCGGCTGATTTATCATTGAAATAACCTGATGAACATCCCGAACCTGCTGACCCTGCTGCGCATCTTTTTCGTGCCGCTGATAGTCGCCCTGCTGGTGCAAGAAAGCGTTTCGCTGAGCATCTTCCACGTGCAGGTGAGCAACGAGATTCTGGCGCTGGGCATCTTCCTGACCGCCGCCGCGACGGACATGCTCGATGGTTATCTGGCCCGGCGCTGGGGACAGATCACGACCGTAGGCACCCTGCTCGACCCCATCGCGGACAAGCTCCTCATCTCCTCGGCCCTGATCGCCCTGGTCCAGGTCCACATGGTGCCTGCCTGGGTCGTCATTCTCGTGGTCGGGCGGGAGTTTGCCGTTTCCGGCCTGCGCAGCATCGCGGCTAGCGTGGGCTACACCATCCGGGCCAGCGAACTGGGCAAGACCAAAATGGTCACGCAGGTGGCCGCCGTTTCGCTGAACCTGCTGGCCATGCGACGGCCGGCTCTCAAGCCGTGGGCTGACCTCTGGATGTGGTGCGTGGCTGGCTTCGCCTTGCTGTCCGCCGGCGATTATTTCCGGAAGTTCTGGCGTGCGGTGGACGAAGGGGTCAAGCGGCGCCGGCGTCGCGAACTATTGCGGATTGAGCGGCAGCGACGGAGGAGTCTCGCCGCCCGTCGGGCTGGCTGACGGCTCCGTCTCCGCAGCCGGGGGTTTGGGTTTGGGAGCGGAGATCGTGTAGCCCTCTTGCGTCAACTCGATGGTCCGGACCTGTCCTTCGGGGCCGGCGGGCCCTAGGGGCACGCCGTTGCGCACGATCCGCAAGCCGCCGGCATTGCCGGTCAAAATCCGGATTCGCTCCGAGGCCTGAAAAGTGCGGCTCTGCCCGGCTTGGAGCGTATCGGCGAAGACCACCTTGCCGTCGGCCTGCACTTGGATCCACGAAGCCTTATCGGCGGTGAGCTCGACCGACAGGGGTGGTTGTGGAGTGGGGCTCGGGCTCGCCGGCGCGGGCTGCTCGGCAGTTTGGGCCGACGAGGCGGGAGGCTGAGCCGGGCCGGCCGCCGTAGAGGCGGGAATGCCGCTGCGCCCGGTTTCTGCAACAGCCGGGCTGGATGCGGGGAATGCAGTGGGCGTGGGGACTTCTTGCGCGGCGCGCAGTTGGGCCTCCACGCGCGCTCGCGCCTGCCGCCATCCCAGGTAGATGCCAAGGATCGCGGCCACGACCAGCAGGACGGCCGTAGCGTATGCGAGCCGGCGTGATGCCGGCTGGGTCCGCCAGAGAACCGGCGTCTTCTCCGGGCCGCTCACGCTGAGACCACCGATGAGCTCCGGTGTGCTGACCACCGGCCCCGGTTCGCCGAGCTGCCGTTGAATCTCGGCTTCCAGCTCCGGGTCGTCGAGCCCTATGTAGCGGGCATACTGCCGGATGAAACTGCGAGCGTAGAACGCCCCCGGAAGCTGGTCGAACTGGTCGTTCTCGATTGCTTCCAGGAAACCAGTGCGGATCCGAGTGAAGTCGGAAATCTCGCTAAGCTTGATTCCTTTGCGCAGTCGCTCCTCGCGTAACCTCTGACCGATGGAAAACATCGCTGCTTCGAGGGCCGCCCCACGGCTATAATACTACAGTTCCCGCTATTTTCACGGCGCCGGGCATGGTCGACCCGCGATGCGGGTCGCAGGGCGGAACTGAAGTGAGTCAACCGGAAGTTTCGGTGATCGTGGTGAACTGGAACCGCCGCGACTTACTCAGGAGGTGCCTGCGTTCGCTGGCCCGGCAGACCGGGGTCGCTTTCGAAGTCATCCTGGTGGACAACGGTAGCGAGGATGGCTCGGCAGAGATGGCCCAGACCGAGTTCGGCTCGCAGCCTTCCTTCCCGTTGCGCATTCTCCGCAACCCCGTGAACCGCGGATTCTGCGCCGCCAACAACCAGGGCATCGCCGCCGCGCGCGGGAGTTTCATCGCCCTGTTGAACAACGACGCCGAAGCCGCGCCCGGCTGGCTGGCGGCCCTGCGCGGGGCCTTCGACGACCGGCCCGACGTTGGCATGGCGGCCTCGAAAGTTCTGGTCAGAGAGGATCCCGCGCGCATAGACAAGGCCGGGCACCTGATTTACCCAGACGGCCAAAACCGCGGTCGCGGCTCGGGCGAACTGGACCGGGGCCAGTACGATCGCATGGAGGAAGTTTTGTGGCCGGACGGGTGCGCCGCCATGTACCGACGCAGCATGCTCCATGAGATCGGCGGTTTTGACGAGGATTTCTTCGCTTACGGGGACGATGCGGAACTGGGCCTGCGCGCGCGCCTGGCTGGGTGGCGCTGCCTCTATGTCCCTTCGGCTGTCGTCTGGCATTCGCGCGCGGCCACTCTGGGCCTGACCTCCGCGCGCCGTTTGCAGTTAATCGAGCGCAACCGGATACTGCTGGCGGTGAAGCTGTTCCCCTGGAGCCTGTTGTTGCTGAACCCGGTGTATTTCGCTGCCCGGCTGGGAGCCGGCGCCTGGGCGGCCGTCCACAGCAGGGGCGAACTGTCGCGCTATCCGGGTTTATCCGGCAAGCTCCGCGCCGCCCTGGCGGTGCTGCACGGCGACCTCGCCGCCCTGCCCCTCATCCCGCGGATGCTCCGCAAGCGACGCGCGCTTCGCCGGTTGCGCAAACTCAGCGACTCGGAGCTCAGGCGCCTGATCCTGGGGCACCGCATCGGCCTCAGGGAGATGATGGAGCAGGCAGCGTGATGGATGGTCAGGCCACCCATGCCAGCAGACCCTGCCCGGCCTGCGACGAAATCGGATTCCGCTTGCTCTTCCACGCCAGCGACCGGCTTTACCGGACCACGACAGAGAAGTTCCGCATCGTGCAGTGCGCGCGATGCGGCCTGATCCGCTTGGACCCCTGGCCGTTGCCCGAAGCCCTGGCGCGCTATTACCCCCAGGAGTACTGGTTCGTGGCTTCGCGCGACGCCGCTGAGCGGCTGGAGGAGGCCTGGCGGCGGCTGGTGCTCGCCGATCACCTGGAATTCGTGCGCAACGCCCTGCGTCAGGCGGGCGGCGAAGGCATCGTGCTCGACGTGGGTTGCGGGGACGGCCTGTTGGTGCGCATGTTGCGGGACGGGGGGATCCGCGCCATCGGCCTCGATCTTTCCCCGCGGGCGGCCGCGCTGGCATGGCGAGTCAACCGGGCGCCCGCCGTGTGCGCCTCGCTCAAATCAGTCCCCTTGCCGCCGGAAAGCTGCATTGCGGTGACGATGTTTCACGTCCTGGAGCACCTGGACGACCCGACCGAGTATCTCGACGCCGCCTGGCGCCTGCTGCGCCCCGAAGGCCGCCTCATTGTCCAGACGCCCAACGCCGCCTGCTGGCAGTTCTTCCTGCTGGGCGAAAACTGGAGCGGCCTCGATGTGCCCCGGCATTTAGTAAATTTCCGCGACCGCGATCTCGAGTACTTACTCGATTGCTGCGGCTTTGAAGTTATTCGCCGCAAGTATTTCTCCCTCCGGGATAATCCCGCCGGCCTGGCGACCAGCCTCGCTCCCTGGCTGGACCCGATGGCGCGCCGGGTCCGGAAAGTGCGCGAGAGCCCGGCCGGGCGATTGTTGAAGGATCTGCTCTATCTTGGTCTGGTCGTAGCCGCGCTGCCCTTCACCCTGCTCGAGGCCGCCTGCCGCGTGGGCTCGACCGTCATGATGGAGGCCCGCAAGAAACAGTGAGATACCGGGCCATCCGCCGCCGCTTGCCCGCCTGGCTGCGCCGCCGCCTGCTGGCTTTCGAAGCGGCGATCGAAGATGCCATCGAAGCCTTTGCCGCTGGCCTGACTCCGGGCGCGCGCGTGCTCGACGCGGGCGCTGGCGAAGGCGCTTATGCGCGCCACTTCGCGCACCAGCGTTACATCGGCGTGGACCTTGCCGTGGGCGATCCCTCCTGGGATTACAGCCGTCTGGACGTCATTGCGGATCTGGCTGCCCTGCCCTTCGCTGACGCATGCTTCCAGGCCTGCCTCAACGTGGTCACGCTCGAACACGTGCGCGAGCCGGCCCGTGTGCTGGCCGAAATCGCCCGCGTCCTTGCCGCGGGAGGCAAGCTCCTGCTTGTCGTGCCCCAGGACTGGGAAGTGCACCAGGCGCCGCATGATTAC
>JBMFPL010000295.1:0-5044 GCA_049969115.1 Bryobacteraceae bacterium
GATGGTAGCCGGTCGCTCCGGTCGAGTGCACTTCCCACCGCCCGTCGGCTGCCTGACGCGCCACGTAGATTTCCCCGCTGCGCGCATTGTTGAAGACCAGAGCCCTGGAATCCGGGGCCCAGCGGCCCACCGAAGGCCACAGCGTTCCCCGCGTCACCTGGACCGGGTTGTTGCCGTCGGCATCCGAGACCCAGAGCTGTTCCTCGCCCGAGCGGTCCGAGCGGAAACAAATGTGCCGGCCGTCGGGCGAATACTGCGGCGATGCGTCCTGGCCGGGCGAGGCGATGATGCGCCGCCAGCGCTCCCCGGGACCGGTGGGGGCGAGGTCCAGCCGCCACACGTTCAGGTCTTGCTGAAGCACCGAGTACACCAGCACCGGCGCTTTGCGCGCCAAGGCGAGCTGGATGGGAAAATCGCCGTACACGCCCGTGGGGACCGGCTGCCTGCCCGTTTTCGTCCAGTCGCAAAGCTTCCACACACGGAACTCGCCGGTGCGATCCGATCCGAACAGCAGAGTGGAACCGTCAGGGGACCAGTCCTGCCCGCTGATCTGCTTGCCGTCGAACGTGAGTTGCCGTGGATTGCCGCCGTTGAAGGGCACGACGAAAAGCTCTTGATGCGCGCGGTGAAAAGCGCGGATGAAGGAGATATGGCGGCCGTCGGGAGAAAAACGCGGGTCCATGTCGCCAATGTGAATGTTTTCGGTCTTGGTCAAGCGCCTGCGCTGTCCGGTTCTCGCAGAGACCAGAAAAATCCCGAAGGCCTCGTGCATGGACTCCGCGTCATCCACCGCCAGCCATTCGCCGTCCGGAGACCAGTCCAAGTGCCGGTGCGCCAGCCCGTAACGCGATGGGAAGACCGGGCAAAGGATTCGCTCGTCGCCGCTGCTCAGCTCCTTCGCCACCAGCGCGCCGGTCGATCCTCGAAAGATCAGAAAGGCGAGCCGCCTGCCATCTGGGGACCACGCCGGGCTACAGGCCTCGGCATCCTCTGCGCTAATGCGACGCGCTGGGCCTTCGGCGCTCTCTCGCAGCCAGATGCTGGTCGCCCCGCCCTCCGGCTTTTCCCACACGTAAGCAACCTTGCTGCCATCGCTGGAAACAGCCGGTTGGTATTCCTTGCCCGCCTGCCGGGCCACGGGAACGCGGTGCAGCACGGGCTCTTCCTCGGGTCCGCTGCGGGAACGCTGCAACCACCACACCAGCGCTGCCATTGACGCCAGGCCGACGATGGCCATTGGCCAAAGCATCCGCCGCGGGCGAACCTGCGGGACAGCGGCTGGCGGGGCGGTCTCCCTCTGAGCTGGCTCGGCTTCGCTCAGCGCCACAGGTCCCAGCAGCCGGTACCCGCGGCCGGGAAAGGTTTCGATGTAGCCCGGCTCCCCTTTGGGCGCCGCCAGCGCTTTGCGGATGACGGCAATGTTTTGCGCCAGGTTGGCCTCGTCCACCACGCGGTCGGGCCACACCGCGGCGAAGATCTCTTCCTTGGTCACCACCTGCCCGGCGCTTTCCACGAGCACCAGCAGGGTTTCCACTGCCTTCCTGGTGAGGTGGACGGGCTGCCCGTCCTTGAGCAACACCTTGGCGGCGGCGTCCAACTGGTAAGGACCGAAACAATAGACGCGGTGCCGCTTCACGACCCACCCGATTTTAGATTCCCTTCAAGATTTTTTTGACCCCTCCTCATTGCTCGCGGCTGCGACCCGATCCATGCTGGTCCCTGAGGGTAGTTTAACGCAGCGGGTCCCGCTGGGTGCGTAACGCCCCTGACCGCGCCCGGCGGGACCCGCGCGCTGTTTACAGGCTACTTCCGCGGGAGACTCCGCACCGGCGCGCGCTAACGCTTCTCGGGCAGTTCCCTGACCGGGTCCGGCCCCGCCCCAGTCGGCGTCCCGAACGACCGCAGGATCCTCCGCTCCCGCACCGACACGCAGTAGACCCTGTCGCGGTCCTGCACGGCGGCGTACGCCCGCTCGCCGTCCCGGGACAGCGAAAGGGAAACCGGAGGACCCTCCAGTTTGACCGACCCCAATACTTTTCGGGACACTGCATTTGCGAACTCGACCGCCTGGTCGTGGATCAGCGCGTAGACCAGCATCCGCCCGTCGGGCGTCACCGCAACGCGCACCGGCCCCCGGCCGGTGGCGATCTCGCCCACTGCTTCATTACGCGCCGGGTCGATCACTGTGATCCGGTGCGACTCCCGGTTGGCAACGTAAATGAAACGCCCGTCAGGCGCCCGCGCGCTGCCCTCGGGGCGATCGCCCGCCCGGATGAGTTTTACGCCCCCGCCGGCGAGCTCGATGGCCGCCACCGTTCCCGAGCCGGCGTTGCTTACGTAGGCGTAGCGGCCGCCCGGTCCCCAAATCGCAATGTGGGCCGTCTTGCCCTGCGTGTCATAAGTGCGCAAGATACGCCTGGCCGCAGGATCGATCAGCAGGAGCCGGTCCGGGTTCTCCGTGCTCACTAGCAGGTGCCCGGTGCGCGGGTCGAGATCAATGCCGTGGGGGCGGTGGAACCTGCCCAGCGAAATCTCTCCGATCTTCTTGCGCGCCTCGATGTCCACCACGGAAACGGTGTTGCCCCCTTCGGCAACATCCTCGATGCGCATCGTGCCGTTGTCGGTGATGTAGACCAGGCGGCCATCCGCCGAAAGCGACATCTCGTGCGGGTGACGCCCGACTGGCACTTGGGCGAGCAGCTTGCCCTCCAGCGTGTAGAAACCCAGCGTGCTGGCAGCCTTGTGCAGGACCAGCAGGCGCGCCTGCTCGCCCGCGAAGGCCAGGGTGGCTAGAGCCAGCGCCGCCACGAATCCGCTTCGCTTCATCGGCCATACCCTCCAGCTTGCTTAGAATGTCACGCCCCGGCGCGCGACCGAATCCAGGCGGCGATGTCCTCGACCACTTGCTGATCCACATGACCGGGCTTCTGGTACTCGGCGGGAGTGCTCTTGCCCTCACCCGCGGCGAACAGGTGATTCAGCCTGGGATAGCTTTTGAAAGTGACATTCGGCCTTCCTTTCAGCGCCTGTTTCCACCGCTCGAAATCGGTCATGCGCACCTGGTAGTCGCGCTCGCCCTGAAGGAACAGCGCCGGAACCCTCAGCTTGCGCATTTCTGCCGCCGGATCATAGCCCTTCAGATCACGAATATAGGCCGCAGGCATGCCCATGACGCTGCGCTCTTGCGACTTTCCTTCCTCGACGGCACGGATCAGCTTCGCTATTTCCCTGAACTTCTCCGCTTGCTGGCGGGCGACCTCGTTGGCTGGATCGAGCGAGGCCAGGTACTCGGCCTGCTCTATGATCAATGTGGCCAGCGGCCGGCTATTGCCTGCCATCACGATGACTCCTGCGACCCAGGGGGCCTCGCCCACGATCCGGGGCATGAGGTAGCCGCCCAGGCTGTGGCCGAGAATGAAGACGCGGTTGGGATCGATTTCGGGCAGGGACCGCAGGAGCCTGGCTGCCCTCACCGCATCCTCGATCGTCTCCTCCCGCACGGTCATCTCTTGCATGGCCGCCATGCGCGCCGCGTGCTGCCGCGTGCGCTTCTCATAGCGCAGGACGGCAATGCCCCGCGAGGCCAGCCCTTCGGCGAGGTCCTTGAAAACCTTGTGCGCGCCCACCGTTTCGTCGCGATCGAGCGGTCCGGAGCCGTGCACCAGCACCAGGCCCGGAAACGGCCCCTGTCCCTTGGGCAAGGTGAGCGTGCCTGGCAGTTTCCATTCGTCCTCGCCGACCGTCACCTCGCGCTCTACGAAGGAGTCCGGGTTGCTGTAGGATGGGTGCTGCCATTGCGCTTCCTGTGGGCGCAGGAACAAGCCGCGCACGCGGCCCTCGGCGTCCAGCGTCACCACCACGTTGATGCCCACGGAGGCGAACTTCACGGGGACTACCGCCACGTCGAAATTGCCTGACTTGCGCAACTGGGGCTGGCCGATGCTCTCCGGCTTGCCGAGCGGCTTCAACGCCCCGCCCACCTGCGTTTGCAAGGATTCCAGGGTCAGCCGAAGCCTGGCCTCCCCGGCCAGCGCCGCGTGAATCTCTTCGTAGCGTCCGGCCAGCAGCCACTCCACGATCTGACGGGCGCGCTCGGCCGGCGGCACCGCTTGCGAGAACAGGAACGCGATGAGCAAGAAAAAGCCTGCCACGGTACGCCGCATGATCCCAGTTTAGGTCACGACTGCCCGGTGCGAGTGGACCTGCCTCTTATCCATTGCTTTCTTTTTGCCGATGGCGTAGTCTCAGGGAAGGAGAACTCCCGTGTTCGCCCTCCGGCTCGCACCTTTCCGTTTCTCCTCGTTCTGATGTTGCCCGCCTGCAATTGCGCTGCCTTCCAGCGCGAGTGGACGGCGCACAAAGACCCCTCCGGTTTCACCCTGAACATCCCTCCCGGCTCGACCGTGAAACCCGAAGCCACGGGCGGGATCGAAATCGCCGTCCCGGGCGGCGAAAGGCTCCTCATCTGGCCGGTCTTCATCGCCTCCGGTCTCGACCCGCGCGGTGCTACGGCAGTGCTGCGCAAGATGGCTGGGATGCTGGCGCCGGGCATAAGTTGGGGCATGCCCCAGGCCGTGGGCGCCGGGGCCGTTCGCCAGCCCGGGCGCCAGCCGGGACAGACGGCGCTGGCGGCGATCACGTGGGCCTCCAGCCCCAAGGGCTGCGCCGCCTTCGTTTACCTGCTCGCTGCGCCTCAGGCCCTCTGGGGGCAGCGGGGGGAACGTTCGCGCGGATCACGGCGAGCTTTGCAGTCACCGGGAGCAGCGCCCGTTCCACGGCGCCCCGCCTGGGCTACGTGCACTGGACCGATCCACGCGAGAACGCCTTCAGCCTGGAAGTTCCCGAGGGCTGGGCGATCGAGGACGGCCTGTTCCGCATGGCCAGCGTGGACGTGCGCGGCGCCTGGCAGCTCGTCTCGCCCGACGGCGATATTGTGATCGCCGGCGGGGACCCGGAGTTGCCTTACTTCACCGAGCCCACCCAGATCCTCGCCATCACCGGCTTCCCCGAGGGGAGCTGGTATTCGCCCGGCTACGGCGTGCGC
>JBMFPL010000296.1:0-2081 GCA_049969115.1 Bryobacteraceae bacterium
CGAGGCCGCGGCGCCCGGCCGTCTGGGGATCCATGATCACGTCCTCGGGGTCCACGCCCTCGCGTTCCTTCAGGAGCCGGCGCAACCGGGCCCGCCGGGATGAACGTTCCCACCAGTCCAGCACTTCGCCGAGCGTGCGTCCGCTCGCCGTCAGGACCCCTGTTTCGAGCAAACCCGCACGCCGCAGACGCAGCATGACCTCGGGCACCCCGCCCGCGAGGAACACGCGTACCGTCGGGTGATTCTGCGGACCATTGGGCAGCGCGTCGACCAGGCGCGGGGTGCGCCGGTTGGCTTCAGCCCACTCCTTGCGCGCCGGCCGGGGCAGGCCCGCAGCATGGGCGATGGCGGGCAGGTGGAGCAGCAGGTTGGTGGAGCCGCCAAACGCAGCGTGCACAGCGATGGCGTTGCGCACCGAGGCCTCGGTCACGATGTCGCGCATGCGCAGTCCGCGCCGCGCCAACTTGAGCACCGCGCGCGCCGAGCGCCGCGCCATGTCCAGCCAGATCGGTTGCCCGGAGGGGGCCAGGGCGGCGTGGGGCAACGTCATTCCCAAGGCTTCCGCCACTACTTGCGAACTCGCTGCTGTTCCCAGAAACTGGCACCCTCCTCCCGGCGAGCCGCACGCGCGGCAGCCATACAACGCCGCCTGCTCCAGGCTGATGCGTCCGTGAGCGTAGCGCGCGCCGATGCTCTGGATCGTGCCCAGGTCCTCTCCCTGTTCCGGAGGCAACGTCACGCCCCCGGGAATCAAAATCGAAGGCAACTCCGGCGTGCCGGCCAGCGCCATCATCATGGCGGGCAGGCCCTTGTCGCAAGTCGCGACGCCGATTACGCACGAGCGCGTGGGCAGCGAGCGGATCAGGCGCCGGAACAAGACGGCGGCGTCGTTGCGATAAGCCAGACTGTCGAACATCCCGCTGGTGCCCTGCGTGCGGCCATCGCAGGGATCGCTGACGAAAGCCGCGAACGGGATGACGCCCAGCTCGCGCAGTTGTCGCGCCGCCGCCTGCACCAGCAAATTCACTTCCCAATGGCCTGTGTGGTAGCCCAGCGCGATGGGCGTTCCATCCGGGGCACGCAATCCGCCGTGGGTGCTGAGGATCAGCGCCTCCGGCCTGCCCAGCTCGCTGGGGTCCCATCCCATGCCCGCGTCCTGGGTCCAGCCGAACAAGTGGCCAGAGGGCCAGGCGAGCAGTTGTTCGTGGGTGAACGGCAGCGAACCCTGCGGCCCGGGCGCTTTGACCCGCACGTCGTAGATGGTCTCGTCGGGCGACTCGAGAAGCTCGCGCCAGCCCGCCTCGCTCATGAAAGCCCCCCTGGCCCGGCCTGCCAGGCCAGCCGGCGCAGCGAATCCCGGTAGGGCGCCTGGGCCACGCCGCCCTCGGTGATGATCGCCGTCACGTAGCGGTTCGGCGTCACGTCAAAGGCGGGATTCTCGACACGCACGCCTTCGGGCGCCACACGCACCCCGAACACGTGCGTGACTTCCTCCGGCGGGCGCTGCTCGAGCGGTATTTGATCCCCGCTTTCCAGCGTGAGATCCAGGGTGGAAACGGGCGCGGCTACGTAGAAGGGCACGCCGTTCTCCCGGGCCAGCACGGCCAGCGAGTAGGTGCCGATTTTGTTGGCCACGTCGCCGTTGGCCGCCACGCGGTCCGCGCCCACGATCACGCAGCCGATGCGCCCGGACTTGAGAAAATGCCCGGCCATGTTGTCGGTGATCAGCGTGGTGGGCACGCCGTCGTGCAACAGCTCCCAGGCCGTCAGGCGCGCCCCTTGCAGGAAGGGACGCGTCTCGCAAACAAACACTTCCACCCGCTTGCCGGCCGCTACTGCGGCGCGGATCACTCCCAGCGCGGTACCGTAACCGGCGGTGGCCAGGGCACCCGCGTTGCAGTGCGTGAGCACCGCCTTGCCTTCGGGCACCAGGGGCGCGCCGTTGCGGCCGATCGCCTGGTTAACCGCGATGTCCTCCTGCTTGATACGCGCAGCTTCTTCGATGAGCCTCCGGCGGATGACGGGCAGCGGCTGCCCGCGAACCTCGCGATACACGCCCCGCATCCGCTCCAACGCCCAGA
>JBMFPL010000296.1:2091-4152 GCA_049969115.1 Bryobacteraceae bacterium
TTACCGCCGTGGGCCGCGTCGCCGCCAGCGTGCGGGTGATTTCATCGAAAGTCGTGTCCGGATTCTCCGAGTCAGCCTCGAGCATCCCCAGCGCCACTCCCATCGCCGCCGCCACGCCGATGGCGGGCGCGCCGCGGATGACCATCGCCCGGATAGCCTCCGCCACCTCGCGGTAGCTGCGGCAGGTGACATAGGTCTCCTCATGTGGCAGCTTGCGCTGGTCAATCATCACCACGCCTTCCTCGCTCCAGCGAATCGTTTCCACCATGCTCCCTCGAACCAACCGCAGCAGACATGCTCAGGGCAGCCGGCCTCCCGACTGCGCCAGCAGAGCGGCGAAGAAAACCAGGTTATACGCGCCGTGGGTCACAGCCGCTGCTGCCGTAGACCCGGTGTGCAGGCGCACCGCCCCGAAGGCGACGCCTGCAACGCTCACCAACAGCACGTGCCGCCAGCTCCAAGCGTATTCCGGGCCGTGCAGCACCGCGAAGAACACCCCCGTGGCCAGCGCCGCAGGAACGGGCTTGATGCGGCGCGCCAGCCACGGCAACAGAAAACCGCGAAACGCAAGCTCCTCACAGGCCGGGCCCAGCGTGACTGCGAAAAGCCCCACCAGCACCAGCGAGATGGGATCCTTGAGCAGATCCACCAGCGGCATGGGAACCTGAGGCGGCCGCAGCAGCAGCGCACCCGCAATCACCACCACCGCCGTCAGCACTCCCAACAAAACTGCCTGCCCGTAACCTCCGGCCGGCCTCACCCAGGCCAGCGATTCCCAGAACCGCCGCCGGTACCGCACCCGGAACAGCCCGTACAGGGCGGCGAACCATATCCCCCAGAACAGGAATTGCATGGCCAGCACCTGGAGAGCCCGAAGGGAACGCCACCCGGGCGCCGCCATGGTCAAGCCGAGCACAAGGAAGCCCGCAATCAGCAAGGCTGGCAGCGCAACACTGGCCATGAAAGCAACGTCCAGGCCGCCCCAGAAGGGGTCCCGGATCTGCTCCTGCCTTGCTTGCGCGATCAAAGACCGGAGGTTTCCTTCGGGGCTCTCCCTCGGGGTGGGACGTTCCGTGCTCATGGCTCGCGCTCGATCAGCGCCGCCGCGAGCAGCGGCAACATGATCTCGTGATGGCCGGTCAGCGCGATGCCGCGCCCGCCCGCACGCGCGTGGGGCCGCGCGATCACGTTGAGGCGCGGCCGGTAATGCTGGATGAAGTCCAGATTCGCTGTGGTGAACTCCTCCAGCCGGCGACCCAGATTGCGCACGGCCGAAACCGCCTTGAGAAAAACCTCGGGCAACAACACTGCCGACCCGACATTCACGTAGACGCCCCCGTGATCCAGCTCCGCCACCAGGCTGCAAAAGAGCCGGAAATCGTAATGGCTGGCGGCCCCCAGAGCGGCGCCGTCGGCAGCCGGATGCATGTGGGGCGTATCCGTGCCCACCGCCACGTGCACGGTAACCGGAACGCGCCGTCGCCAGGCCGCCAGTAACAGCGAATGGTCGCCGAACTGCGGATCGGCAAGCGCTTCCAGCCGGCGCCCCAGCCCTTCCCCGATCCCGAAGCCCGCCGCGGCCGCCGCGCCTACGGCCTCGTTCAACAGCCGGCCGGTTTCCTCCGCCGTGCCGAAGCTGCCATCGGGCAGTGCTGCCTCGACGTCCTCGCTGGTGGCGCCCGCTAGCGCGATTTCGAAATCGTGAATGGCCGCCGCCCCGTTCAGCGCGAACGCCGATGCGTAACCCCGATCCATCAGGTCAATCAATACGGGCGCCAGGCCGCACTTGATCACGTGGCCACCCAGCCCCCAAATGACGGGCTTGGCGAGGGCCCGCGCCGCCGCGATGGCCTCCACCAGCGAGCGGAAGCCCTCGGCCGCCAGCAGGCGCGGCAGCCGCTCGATCCACGCCCCCAGGCCCGCACCTTTCCCGTAGGGCCGTGCGAAGTGCTCCACACGCACCTTGCCGCCCCGCGCGCGCAGCGGCACGGTCTTCAGACCCGAGAGGTCCAGCGGTTGCTGCCGGTAGCTGCTCATGAAACCGAACGCAGGCGGCCGTTA
>JBMFPL010000296.1:4162-4996 GCA_049969115.1 Bryobacteraceae bacterium
CCCAGCACCCGCGCCAGCGCCTGGCCGGTGTAGCTCTTGCGGTGCCGCGCGATCTGCTCGGGCGTGCCGGTGGCCACCACGTAGCCGCCGGCCTCGCCGCCTTCCGGACCCAGATCAATGACCCAGTCCGCCGATTTGATCACGTCGAGCTGGTGCTCGATCACCACCACCGTATTTCCCAAGTCTACCAGCCTCTGCAACACCTCCAGCAGCTTGCGGATGTCATCGAAGTGCAGGCCGGTGGTGGGCTCGTCGAGGATGTAAAAGGTCCGGCCGGTCTGGCGCTTGCTCAGCTCGCGGGCCAGCTTGATGCGCTGCGCCTCGCCTCCGGAAAGCGTGGTAGCGGGCTGGCCGAGGTGGATGTAACCCAGTCCCACGTCCACCAGCGTCTGCAACTTGGAGGCGATCTGCGGGATGTTGCCCAGAATCCCCAGCGCCTCCTCCACCGTGGCCTCCAGCAGGTCCGCGATCGAGTACCCCTTGTACTTGACCTGGAGTGTTTCCTGATTGTAGCGGCGGCCGCGGCAGACCTCGCAGGTGACGTAGACGTCGGGCAGGAAACTCATCTCGATGCGCTTGACACCGTCGCCCTCGCAGGCCTCGCAGCGCCCGCCCTTCACGTTGAAGCTGAAGCGCCCGGGCTTGTAGCCACGCTCCCGCGACTCGGGCAGCATCGCGTAAAGATCGCGAATAGGCGTGAACACGCCGGTGTAAGTGGCGGGATTGGAGCGCGGTGTGCGCCCGATAGGCGACTGGTCAATCTGGATGACCTTGTCAATGTGTTCCAGTCCCTCGATACTGTCGTGCTCGCCCGGCTCCTCGCGCGAGCCGTGC
>JBMFPL010000297.1:0-4973 GCA_049969115.1 Bryobacteraceae bacterium
CCCAAGCTCCGTGTTCCCCGGGGCAGTAGGATGGCCTTGCGAAAGGCGCCGGTCTGGACGCCCGTGGTCGTCGCCATGACGCGAGCAGGCTACCTTTTTCAGAATGCAGGCTGAGCGGACGGCTGCGCCGTGGCTTGGGTCACGGTGGGTCGCAGTCGGCGAATGCGCGCCGGAGCCGTCGGGCCGGGTTTCGGAGGCCTGAGGAGCGGGGCGCGACGGCTTGTCGGAATCGCGCCCGAACGACTTGTGCGGGACGGTTCGCGAGGTTGCGGCCGATTGATTTCGAGACTGATGAACGATGGCTCTGGGGAGGTGGGAGTTTCGAGCAGGTTTGTCCGCAAGGTGGCGGGTGCTGTGTGAGGGGTAAAACCGAACCCGCCGAGCGGGAGCGTCAGAATCGTCGGATCAGTTCAAGATAAGCGAAGTTACTGCTTTTGTCCTGTGGGTAAATTACTCGGACGGCTGTGCGTCCGAGAATTCGACCGAAGTAGGCGGCGAGTGCGCTGCGCTTACCGATATTCCAGTCCAATCCGACGTCGAAGAGGTTAGCGAGGCTCCGGGCGCCGCTTGCATTACGGCCGGCAAAACCAAAGGTCCACGGCTGAAATGCCCCACCGCCGCTATACCAGAGGTCGGCTGGTTGGGTGAGCCTTACGGCCTTGGAACTCTGTGCCCAGGGCAAGTGCGGGCGAAGGCCGCAGGAGAAGCGAGCCAAAGCGGTCTTCGCTGTTCATCATGTTGTAGAAGGCTGCGCGAGCGAACTGGCGCGGGGTGGGCAGGAGTTGGTGGAAGGTTTGGTGGCGTCGGTCGGCAGGATCGCGATCGCCGCTGGAGCGGCACCAACCCATCCGTAGCCATGGTTTCCACAGTAGCTTGCGAGAGGGCTGCCATCCCATCTCGAGGACGACAGCGTAAGCGCGGTGCGGAAGCTCACCCCAGTGGCCCGCTTGTAAAGCGATCCAGGCGAGCGCATCGAAAGTTCCGGCGCGGGTATGGGCCAGGCGAAGGTGATGACCGTCGAAGGTGAGCAGGCGGAGGCTGGCGAAGTCGGCCTGGCGGACGGCGAGTGGACGATTGTCGGTTTTCGTGACGTGCCGCCAGTCGTGATAATAAATGCCTTCCAGGCGCCACTGGGCGGGGCGCCGGCCGGTAGAACTGTGACGCGTGAACACGAACAGAGTGAGGGCGGTTTTCAACGGGCCCCATCCATCCACTTGAAAGGCGCCACGGGTGGCGAGGGCAGTCAGCACGGTGTAATTGGCGCGGCCGAGATCGGCTGACAGGTGCAGTCCGTCGAAGCTGCGACCGACGTGGGTCCAGGCAAAGGAGCCGACGAGCCGCTGGCTGATGCGCTCGCGCTGGAGGGAGGCCAGCAGAGCGTCAGGGGGAGTGGTTTCGCTGGCGTGCGTCCATTCGAAGCGGCCGGCGCGGAGCGTGAGCCGGCTGCCGGGCCTGGACCACTGGCGTCGCAGAAAGGCCCGCTTGAGGAAAACCATGCCGGCATGGCGGCTGCCGCGGTTGGCGTGGCACGGAGTGGAGCTTGTTCCGCGACTGCATGAGGCGGTAACAGTGAGCATGCGAGGAGCAAGCAGAGCGGCAGGGGGCGCGGCATAATCGCGCTTAGCGTAGCGCATGCGTGCGCTCCCGGCTGTGATCGAGGTCACGGGCTGGGAGATGCCCTCGAGCAATTTGATGGAAAGAGTGCCCAGGGGGACCCGGGAGAACCTTGGGGTTCAGGTCCGGGGCCAGAGCAGGCTGCCGTCGCGATGCCGGAGCGGCCTGCAGTACGCTGGCGGAGTCGGGCGCCCGAGACTGGCAAACAAGGCTTGGTGCGGGTTAAAAAGGCCTGAGGTAGGAGCAGATGCCCCGGGCCGGTGTCCTTGGAGTGAGCGAGCAAAATCGGATGAAGAAACCGATCACGATCGCAGCAGTTGGTGCGATGCAGCTTCTGGCGGGCGGGACGGCGACTTACCGCCTGGCTGAAGGAGCTGGGACGCGGGCGTCAGTGGTTGCGAATTTCAGGCTGGTGATCCAAGGCGACTGGGTGCACCTGAACGCCGTGAAGGCGAGCGGCGATCGATTCGAAGTATGGGTGAAGAGCGCTGCCTACCCAGCGGCGGAGCTCGAGCAGGCGCGCAGGCAGGTCAGCCGGTACATTCTGCGCGAAGGCAGCAGCGCAGCGCGCGAGTATCGCAACCCGGTTACCGGCGGGGCTGTGTTGCTGAGCTCGGGCGGGTGGGAACACCTGCTGCCGAAACCGGGAGCGGAGAGATTTCCCGAAAAGGTTCGTTTGCTGGGTCACAGCTACATCCGGGAAAGTTTCCCGCCCGAGGACAGGGTCGAGCTGCCGGCAGACATAGGCGTCGTGCAACTGCGCCCGGACCTGTTGGTGGGACCCGCGCACAACTTCCAAACGCGCGATAACAGGCGCCGCTGGGATGGTTCCGACTACGAGTATGTACGCTTGATGCGCAGTGATTACCGGGAGATGGCCGAGGCGGGAATTACCTGCGTGAATGCCGACGGCGAGCAAGTGGAGTGGGCGGAAGAGCTGGGGTTGTTTTACTCGGGAGGCGGCGCAGAATTACCTTATCCCGAGCTGCTCTATCGGACCCAGTATCTGGGCCCTGCGATTTTTCTGGACGAACCGGCAGTGGGGACCCGGGATCACGTGTTGAGACCGGCGCTGGCCAGGAACCCAGGTTTTCGCAAAGCGATCACGCCTCAGATTGCCTTCGGCGCGTTCGAAAAATCCTACGCACGGGCGCTGAGGGAGGGGCCGCCAACCAGGTTGATGCAGATGCTGGCAAGCCGGACGGACGTTGACCCGGGCGACATGCGCTTCGTGCTGCCGAACCTTTTCAATTGGGACACGATGGTGGCTACGGCGGCTTACCAGTTGTTGCGCGACCGGAGGGTGCCCTCGGCGATTGTCTTCGAGGCTCCCGGACGGATCGGGACGCGGCGTACGGTTCCGGAAATGGCCATGAGTTACGGGGTGCGGATGAGGCCGGACGACCAGTTGTCGCTGATCAGCATCGTCACTGGTTTCCTGCGCGGCGCGGATCACAGGCAAGAGCTGGGGAGTGAGCATTTACGGAGCGGTCGAGAGAAGGGATGCGCCCTTCTGGCTGACTTACGCATACGACAAAGGCGCGACGCATTTTTTCTTTTGGGACAGCGCGGGGCTGGCGTGCGTTCCTTATGGCGAATACCTCGAGCTGGCGTGGCATTTGAAGCGGCACGCGGAGAACCACCCGTGGAGGGATCTCGAGAAGCTGCGCACGGCCGCCGAGGTGCTGGTTTTGCTGCCGGCAGGTTACAATTTGGGGCACGTCAGGATGAGGCGTGGTGAGCTCTGGGGTTTGGCCGAGTTGAACCTGGAACGGAAAAACTCGAAGGGGGTGAGCTATCGCCGGGTGATTCATAGTTTTTTTGCGGAAATCGAGCGCGCGCAGAAGCTGGGGATTAGCCTCGATCTGGCCTGGGATTTGCCCGGCCTGGAGCCGAAGGGTTACCGGGAGGTGATGCGCATCCGGGAGGACGGGAAGGTTGAGGTGATGTCGGTCGGGATGGCCAGGGTATTGCAGGGACCGAGGGAACCGGCTCGGCCGGCAGGATTTCCGCCGGGGCTGACCGTGTCCGTGGAGGCAAGGGAGAGTAGCGATTTCGTGGCGGTGACCGCGATCGCCCGCATAGTTGAGAGGTCGGCGCCGGTTTATTACACGCACGGGGCGGATGTCGGTGGCGTCTATCACAATGCAATGGCGGCTTGGGAACTTTACGGTCCTGGGGAAGAAGACTACCTTTTTCCGACGCCGGAGGGGCTAAAGCCGGTGGTGCGCAGGACGGAGGGCGGCGCAGAGGTGGAGATGCGGTTCCGGATCGAGAAGCCGGGGCGCTACCGGCTGAGGGTCTCCACCGTGGACGAGGCCGGTCGTTCGAGCGTGGTGTGGAAGGATTTGGGGGTAATCGAGGACGCCCCGAGTAAGACGATGAGGTTGAACGAAATCACGGGGAAGGCGCGCGAGTAGGTTGGTGGGAGTCGAACGTCCAGGAGGCGAGTCGTGAGGTGGGCGCAGCACTTCATTGGGGCGGCGGGACGGATGTACGAGGCGTATAATCGGCGTCTGGCCAGGCAAGAACTGCCCAGACGGGAATGGTTGGTTGAAGGCCGCGGCGGGTTGGTTCGTTCTCGGGCTGCGAGGCGAAGAAAAGATCGCGATTTCGCTGATCGTGGACGACGGCGCGCCGGTGCATCCGATGTATTACGAGCAGCCGGGCTACCCGACGCGGTTGCTGGTGCCGCCGGCATTTACGCGGCGGGCGGCCGAGACCTTCGCGCGGCACGGGATGCGGGGTAAGTTCACGGTGGTCCCGATGCCGTGCTGTCTGGGGCGGATTGACCGCTCGTTGAAGCTGGTGCCGCGGGCGCGGCTGGAGGCGTTTCTGAGCGAGGTGCGGGAGCGGATCGCGCGGCGGTTCGACATCACGCCGGAGTTTGTGACACATTCGCGCGCGTACGATTTTGAGAAAGACCGCTACCTGCACGTTTTCGAAGACGTTTGGATTTTGCAGGCGCCGCTGGGGGAGGTGGTGGATTATTTGGTGCTGGCGCTGGAGATCCTGCGGAACGTGGGGCTGGAGGCCACAGGAATCACTTCGCCATGGAGTTCCGGGATTGACGTGGAGAAGAAACGCGCGCGGGCGGTGGCGGATTAGCAATGGAAGGTATCCCAGCGGAAGCCTACGTTCTACTTTCTGCATTGGACAGGGTGGGGCGCGCCGTGGCGCTGTTCGGTGGACCGTAAGGTTGCGGAGCGCGGGCAGCGGGTGGTAAGCGTGCTGGCGAACGCGGCGGATATTTTCTGGCCGGCGGAGACGGCGTCGCGCGCGGAACAACGCGAGAGGATCCGCAAGGGGATTGACCGGCTGCTTTCAGCGGATGGGCGGATGGGCCGGATCCGGGAGCT
>JBMFPL010000298.1:0-4967 GCA_049969115.1 Bryobacteraceae bacterium
CCTGGTTCCGGGCCAGGGACTACTTTGCCGTCGCGCGTCCCACCGGCGTGTACCATGCCCCCGGGGCAGCGGCCGGCGGTCCCGTGTTTCTGCCGCGCGTCTATGACGGCAGGAGCCGCACGTTCTTCTACTACTCGTTCGAGACCTCGCGCGGCAGCCAGCGAACTCAGAACTTGCGGGCTACCGTGCCCACTGTAGCGTGGCGCAACGGGGATTTCTCGGACCGGAGCGAAGTAGTGCGCAACCCGCTCACGGGCGAGGTCTTCCCCGGCAACCGGATCCCGGCTAGCTTGATCAATCCCGTTTCGCGGAAGATCCAGGAGCGCTTTTACCCGCTGCCCAACTACGGGAATCCGGACGTATTCGCCAACCTGAATTACCGCGAGGCCAAGACCAGGCCGTACGACCCGTCCACGTACTGGACCGCACGCGGAGATCACCGGCTGAGTGACAAGAGTTACGTGTTCGGGCGGTTCACGTGGCACCGGCTTTACAACCGGCCGTACGAAAGCAACCTGCCGACTTTGGGTCAGCGGAATCAGGTCCGCAGCAACCGCGCCGCCACGACGTCGCACACTTACACCTTGAGCCCCACGAAGATCAACGAGGTGCGCTGGGGCTTTCATTTCAACAACAACCCGATCCGGCTCGCCATTAACGGGCCACAACTGGTGAAGGAGCTCGGTCTGGTCGGGCTCGCGCCCGGGATCCCCGAGGATTTCACGGGAGTCCTCCGCATCAACTGGTCGGGGGTTGCGCCGAGCCCCATCAGCCCCTCGGTGAATCACAGGCCCGTGGGCTACCGGACGCACACCGAGGAAGTTCAAGAGCATTTCAGTTGGTTCCACAATCGCCACAACATGAAGTTCGGGGCAAACGTTTTGCGGGCCGAGTACGACAGCTACGGCGCTCCCTCGAATCTGTTCGGGAACCTGACATTCACCAACCGCTTTACCGGGTTCCCGTATGCCGACTTCCTGTTGGGTATTCCCACCCGGGCGGCCCGGGCCTTTCCCACGCCGCGCGTGGACCGCAATCGCTGGTCGCTCGATTTCTATGCTCTGGATGACTTCAAGGTCAACCCCAAGCTGACCCTGAACCTTGGCATCCGTTACGAAGCGCACTTTCCCTGGCGTGACAAGCGCAATCTGCTTTCCATCTTCGATGTGAACACCGGGAAGATTGTGATCCCGGATGGCGGCAGCAAGTGGGTCAGCCCGATCTTCCCGAAGGAGTACGTGCCGATTGCGGAGGCCAGCCAAGTCGGGTTGCGCAGCCGGACCATCGTCCGCATGGACAAGAACAACGTGGCGCCCAGGATAGGCATCGCTTACCGGCCGTGGGGTACGAAGACGGTATTCCGCGCCGGCTGGGGCGTCTTCTACGACGTGGTGCCCTTCATCTACGGGCTCACCTCGGGAGGGGTGCCTTTCGTGGTGAACGAGCCCAGCTTCACCAATCCGGTGGCAAACCCGGTGGTGATCCTGCCCAGGGTTTTCCCGGAGGCCGGGGTTGGGGGACCGTCGACCGTCAGCATCCCCTCGGCGCTGAATCCCGGGTTCCGTACGCCGTACTCCATGCAATACAACTTCACTATAGAACGTCAACTCGGGGAAACCGGCGTGCGGCTGTCCTACGTGGGGACCGGGGGGCGCAAGTCCGCCTACGCGTGGGACTACAATGCCCCAGTCCCCGACGGCAGGCCCTACATAGAGAAGCCCCGCCCCTTCCCGAAGTATCCCAGCATTTACTACATTGGCAACGGTGCGGGCCACCAGTACAACGCGCTCACTGTCGAAGTTAACCGGCAGATGGCTAAAGGGCTGTACCTGCAAAGCTCCTGGACGTGGGCGCGCGACATCTATGACATGGATTACAACTGGGATTTCGATAGCTGGCAATTTACGCTCGAAAATCCCCTGGACCGGAAGCGCGAGCGGGCCGTTTCCGGCGATATCCCGACGCACCGCTTCAACACGAACTGGATCTACCAGCTCCCGGTCGGCAGAGGCAAGCACTGGCTCTCGCAGATCCCGAGCTGGATGAACCTGTTCGTCGGCGGCTGGGAGATCAGCGGGATTTACTCTGCCCAGACGGGCTTGTTCCTCACGCCGCTGTGGACGGGACCGGATCCGGTGGGTATCTTTTACACCGAAAGCGACCCCGCGGAAGTAACCCTTCGTCCCGATATCCTGCGGAATCCGAATCTGGCCACAGGCGCGCGTTCCATTGCGCGCTGGTTCGACACCGGGGCCTTCGCACCGCCACCGCAGGGGCGTTTTGGAACGTCGGCTAAGGGCGTGATCAAAGGGCCGGGAATGAATCTCTGGCACATGGGAATCCACAAGGACTTCGTGTTCCACGAGAACCGGGCCCGGCTGCGGTGGGAGCTAACCGCCACCAATGTCTTCAACCATCCCAACTGGAGCAACCCGGGCACGGACATGTCGGATCCCACGACCTTCGGAGTGATTGACAGCGTGGGTGGAAACACAGTGACCGGTGATCCGACTTCCGTGCGTTCATTCCGGATGGGGCTGCGATTCACCTGGTAGCCCCGGGCGGCGGATCGTTTCCGCACTGCCCGGCGAGCGGCTCGGGGCGAAGGCGGGTAGCGGCCGCAGACGAGGCGGCCCGGCCTCCTCACTCCCCAGCCAGCGGCCGGTAGAAGCTGAGGGCGTTGTCGCCCTGGCGGAGCTGGCGGACGCGGCGGAGGCAGCCGTAGCGGGAGGCCAGCTCGTGGCGCCGATGGTGCTGGACGATGACCAGGCGGGGAGGGTTTTCCGCCAGCAGCTCGAGCGCCGGCTGGTACTCGCGTGACAGCGCGTAGGGCGGATCGAGGAATACGATGTCCGCGCGTTGACCGGGAAGCCGCTTCAACACCTGGCCGTGAATGACTTCAGCCCGGTCCTCGTTCAGGCCGAGCGCAGCGAGGTTTTCACGGAGAACACGGATGGCGGCCCGATCGGCCTCGATGAAGATGGCGCGCGCGGCGCCCCGGCTCAAAGCCTCGATCCCCACGGCGCCCGAGCCCGCGTAGGCGTCCAGGAAGACGGCGCCCTCGATCTCAGGGGCGAGGATATTGAAGAGCGCCTCGCGGAGACGGTCCGGCGTGGGACGCAAGGCTTCGCCTGCCAGGGTCTTAAGGCGACGGCTGCGAAACTGGCCACCGATGACTCGCATCAACCCACCTGGGCCAGGCCGAAGCGGCGCTGCCACTGGCTGCGCACGTAGTCCAGCGCGCTGCGCTGCTCGTCGGGAGGGCCGGAGGCGAGGAAATCGGCAGCTTCGCGGCGCGCCAGCTCGAGCAGCTCGGCATCACGCAGAATGTTGGCCACGCGCAGCGAGGGCAGGCCAGCCTGGCGCGTGCCAAAAAACTCGCCCGGGCCGCGCAGCTTCAGATCCATTTCGGCGATGTAAAAACCGTCTCTGGATTCCACCAGAGTCCGGATGCGCTCGCGGCTGATGTCGTTCAGCGGGCCAGTGACCAGAATACAGTAACTCTGCTCGGCTCCGCGGCCGACGCGCCCGCGAAGCTGGTGAAGCTGGGCCAGCCCGAAGCGCTCTGCCTGTTCGATGACCATCACGGTGGCGTTGGGTACGTCCACTCCCACCTCGATGACAGTGGTCGAAACCAGGATCTGGATTTCGCCACGCTTGAAACTTTCCATGATCGCTTCTTTTTCGTTGGCAGGCAAGCGGCCGTGCAGCAAGCCGACGCGCAAATCCGGAAAGACCGTCTGGGAAAGGTGGCGGTACATCTTCTCGGCCGCCTTGCGTGCCTGCGTTTCCGATTCTTCGATGACCGGGTAGACCACGTACGCTTGCCGGCTGGCCTCGACCTGTCTGCGGAGGAAACTCCAGACGCGCTCGATCTGGTCCTCGGTAACGTGCCGTGTGATGATGGGCTTGCGGCCGGGCGGTAGCTCGTCAATCACCGAGACGTCGAGATCGCCGTACAGCGTGAGCGCGAGCGTGCGCGGGATGGGCGTGGCCGTCATCACCAGCACGTCCGGGCGTTCGCCCTTGCGCATGAAACGAAGGCGCTGGAGGACGCCGAAGCGGTGCTGCTCGTCAATGATGGCCAGGCCCAGGCGCCGGAACTCCACGTCCTCTTCCAGCAACGCGTGAGTGCCCACCGCGAACTGGACCACGCCCTCCGCCAGCAGCTTCTTCATGAGGGCCTTTTCGCGTTTGGTGGAGGAACCCGTGAGCAGGCCCACCTGGTAGCCGAGTTTGTGGAACAGATTGCGGAAGTAGTAATCGTGCTGGGCGGCGAGGATTTCGGTGGGCGCGAGCATGGCGACCTGGTAGCCGTTCTCGATGGCGATGATGGCGGCTTCGGCGGCCACCAGGGTCTTGCCGCTGCCCACGTCGCCCTGGAGCAGGCGATTCATGGGATGGGGACGCGCCATGTCGGCGGCGATCTCGGCCAGCACGCGTTTCTGCGCCGCTGTGGGCTTGAAAGGCAGCATCTGTTTGATGCGCTCGCGGACGCGGTCGTTCAGTTCGAACGCAATGCCGCTCTGGCTGCGCGCCGCGCTTCGCCTGACCGCCAGCCCGTACTGGAGCCAGAAGAATTCCTCGAAGATCAGACGGATCTGGGCGGGAGTGCGGAACGAGTTCAGCAGTCGCAGGTCTCCCTGTTCGGGCGGGAAATGGAGGCTGCGCAGCGAGGTCCACAAATCCGGCAGGCGCAGACGGCGGCGGATGGAAGCGGGCAACGGATCGGGCGGGGGCGGGAGACGTTCCAGGATCCCGTGGATGATGCGGCGGAAGACGCGAGTTGTGATCTTGCCTGCGGCCTCATAAACGGGAACCACGCGACCGGCGTGCAGCGCGGCGTCGGCTTCATCTTCGTCGCCGAGAATCTCGAACTCGGGATGAAGCATCGTGAGCTGGCCGGTGTAGCTGTCGAACTCGATCTTGCCATAGAGGGCGACGCGCTGGCCCGGTTCAAGGACGCT
>JBMFPL010000299.1:0-4957 GCA_049969115.1 Bryobacteraceae bacterium
CTGAGCCGGCGGGAACACCTCCGGGTAGTCGAAATCACGCTGGAGGAGGCGGCGGGCCGCATTGCCGTGCTGGCCGGATGCGGCGGCTACAACACGGCGGAGGTCATCGATCTGGGCAAGGAGCTGGCCACCATGGGGGTGGACGGTCTGCTTTCCGTCACCCCCTACTACAACAAGCCCACGCAGGAAGGCCTTTACCAGCACTACAAGGCCATCGCCAGCGCCGTGCCGCTGCCTATCGTCGTCTACAGTGTCCAGGGCCGCACGGGCGTCAACGTGGAGCCGGCCACCGTCCGGCGCCTCGCCGAAATCGAAAACATCGTAGGCATCAAGGAGGCCTCCGGCAACATCGCGCAGATCGCTTCCATCCTGCGCCAGGTTCCCGAGCGCTTCGTGGTGCTTTCGGGCGACGACGCGGTGACGCTTGCGCTGATCGCGCTGGGCGGCCGCGGCGTCATCTCGGTGGTTTCCAACCAGATCCCGGCGGAGATGACGCGCATGGTGCACTTGTGTCTGAACAACGAGTTTCCCGCCGCGCGCCGGCTTTTCTATAAGTATCTGCCGCTGATGGAAGTCAACTTCATCGAGTCCAACCCCATCCCGGTCAAGGCGGCCATGGCCATGATGGGATTGCTCGAGCCGGTCTGGCGATTGCCCCTGACGCCGCCCAGGGCGGAGAGTCTTGTGCGCATCGAGCGCGTGCTGGCGGATCTCGGTCTGGTGGAGGCACGTCCTACCCATGCTGCAAGCTGAAATCGAACGCCTGTTCGAGGCCGCGCCCGAGCAGTATTCGGAGGAGGAGTTCCGGCTGTTTCAGCGCTTCAAAGAAGCGCTCAACCAGGGACGCATCCGTGCCGCCGAACCGGATCCTTCCTCGCCCAGCGGCTGGCGCGTCAACGTCTGGGTCAAGAAAGGCATCCTGCTGGGCTTTCGCATGGGCGCAATGGTCGAGATGGGCGCGGGCGCGGCCGGGCAGCCGCTGTTTGACAAGGCCACCTGGCCGCTGAAGCGGCTGCGCGCGGAGGACGGCGTGCGCCTGGTGCCCGGCGGTTCGGCCATTCGCGACGGCTGCTTCGTGGGCCGCGGCGTCACCTGTATGCCGCCCATGTACATCAACGCGGGGGCATGGGTAGGTGAGGGCACCATGGTGGACTCGCACGCGCTCATCGGAAGCTGCGCGCAGGTGGGTCGCAACTGCCACATCTCGGCGGGCGCTCAGATCGGCGGGGTCCTGGAGCCGGTGGGCGCGCTCCCCGTGATCATCGAGGACGAAGTGCTGGTGGGTGGCAATTGCGGCGTCTACGAAGGCACCGTGGTCAAGCGGCGCGCCGTGCTGGGCGCGGGCGTGATCCTGACCCGCTCGACGCCTGTCTACGACCTGGTGCGCGGCGTCGTCTACACGGCCGGCAACGAGGTCCCCCTTGTCATTCCCGAGGAAGCGGTGGTGGTGGCGGGCTCGCGGGCCATCGCGCACGGCCCCGGCCGCGAGTGGGGCATCTCGCTTTACACGCCGGTGATCGTCAAGTACCGCGACCAGCGCACCGACGCACGGATCCGGCTGGAAGAGCTGCTGCGGTAGTTCGCCTCCTCAGCGCACCAGATCGCCGTCGCGGAACTGGTATTCGCCGCGCAGCGCGCCGTCAGGCCCCCAGTAGCGAGCCACGCCGTGGCAGCGCCCGTCTTTCCACTGGGAAATACGCTTGACCTTACCGTTGGGCCAGTACTGCGTCCAGATGCTGACGCCGTCGGGGCGGTGTTCCCATTGCCACACCTTGCTGTGGTCCTCGCGCCACAGCGTCTCGATGCCGCGCTTGTAGCCATCGGCCCACTGGACTTCGTAGAGTTTGGCGCCGCCAGGCCAGTACCAAGTCTCGGTTCCGTCGAGCAGGAAACGGCCATCGGCGAGGATCTTGCCCGACCAGCGTGCTTTGATTCTGCCGTCGGGATATTTTTCTACGCCTTGGACCGGGCGGCCCGGGCCGGCTGCCAGGGACGGTAGCTCACCCGCGTCGGAGAGGATCCAGGCTTCGTTCATTTCGAAGTGCAGCGAAGGATGATTCATGCTGGTCGTCAAGTGGATGACGCCGTTGGGTGCCTGGGTGGCCACCGAGTAGCCCAGCGTGGCATCGCCGTGGTAGAAACGGCTCCAACCCTTGCGCTCTTTAAGCGTCCAGGCTTCGTGCGGCAGGCCGCCGGGAAGCTTCTTGATCTTCCAGGTCTTGCCCTCGTCGTCGGAGAGCGCGACGAACACGCCGCGTTCGGTGACGCCCTTGGGCTGGGCGCCGTCACGGCGCTGGAAGTCGCTGGCGAAAAACAAGCGGCCGCTGGCTAGCCGCACCAGGCTGGGACGCTGGTTGCTCCCCAGAGCCGGGAAGGGCGTCTTGGTGGGGGGTGACCAGGTCTTGCCGCCGTCGCAGGAGACCGTCTGCGGCATGTAGCCGTCAATGTCGGTGTTCTTGCCGCCAATGCCGAGGATGCAGCCATTTTTCAGGCGCGCGAAAACGGTATGCCGGCCGGCAGTGCGGCCGCCCGTGTCGAACCACGTGAGGCCGTCGTCGCGGCTCGCCCACAGCAAGGACTCGCCTTCGATGGCGTCGCTGGCCAGGTAGATGGTGCGATCAGCGCCGCGGAAGGCGTGGCTGATGGGCTGCGTGGAATAACCTCCCAAGGGTCCCACCAGCAACGGGAATTTGGGCGCCTCCCAGGTGGCGCCGCTGTCGCGCGACGAGTGCCAGCGGAACGGCACACCCCAAAGGCCGATGCCGCCGCCGAAGTGATGGAGCACGCCGTTGTCGTTCCACAACAGCGCCGACTGGTCGTTGACGTCGGCGAAATCATAGAAGGGCCCCGGCATGTCCCATTGCTCGGCGCCGAAGCGCAGGCGGGTGGCGATGAAGCTGGTGTTCGGGTAGTATTCGGTCGCCGGGGTGGATGAAGAAAAGAACACTGCGAACAGGTCGCCGTTGGGGCACACCGCCAGGCCGGCCGAATGGTTGTGCCCGAGCTGCGAGGGATGCAGCCCCGCCGCGACGATGGCCTCCCACGGCTGGTTTTCCGGCGGGATGGGCAGCAGGATGCGGCGGCGGAACCATGGCTTGCTGGGGTCGGGTCCGACTTTCACGGGCACGCCGGTTTGCTTGACAGCCTGATAGATGAAATCCTTCTCCACCGGCCAGGGCCGCGTCGCGGGCAACGGCGCCTCGACGATCCGGAAGCCGATGGGATGCTGCCCGCGGTAGCTTGGCGCCACGCTGGCCCGGTTGGCCGATCGGCGGTAGTAGGGCAGGAAGCCGTGCTGGCTGCCGCGGTAGGATCCCATGATGCCGCCGCCGCGGACCACGCGCGCCACGCCCGTTTCCGGCCCCACCGGATCCACCTGCGGCTGCTCGGGGTACAAGCCGTGCCAGTCCACCACCCACTCGAGCGGGCCCGTGTGCATGTTCTTGACCCCCCAGGCGTTGGGCGTTTCCTCGGCCGGCGGCAGATCGCCCGAAGAAAAGTGCGTCGCCGTTCCCGCGCGCGCCACGTACTCCCACTCGGCCTCGGTGGGCAGGCGGTAGTTGCGCTTTTCCTTGCGGCTCAGCCACTGGCAGAAAGCGACGGCGTCATCCCAACTCATGCCGGTGGCGTAAGGGGGAAAGCGGCCCGCGTCCTGGTGATCGTAACGAAACTCCTGAAACTGCCGCGCGGTGATCTCGGTCTCGGAGATGTAAAAAGGATATCTAATTCGGACCTCGTGAACCGGCTTTTCATCGTAGTCGCCCTCGCGCAGCAGCTCGAGCTGGCCGAGCCTGGCGGGATCGGTCGGCAGGTCGTTGCCCATGCGGAAGGTGCCGGGCTCGATCCGTATCATCCGGATGCCCAGCGAATTGGTATATTGCCTTGGCGTCTGCTGGCGTGCGGCGACGCCCAGGGTCCACAGCGCGCCGGCAGTGAGCAGGATAGTGAATGCGGGAGCGGCTCGCATGCTGCCTCCTGAGGATCGGTGCGAAAGAGACATTCTTCCACTGGTGGCTAAAAGTTGTCAAACCCACTTGCAAATTCGTTTGTTGAAGTTTTAAGCTTATCTGGTAGCTCTTAGTGAGGGGAGAGCCCACGTGCAAAATGTTTCCACCCGAACACGCCGGCGCCGGCCAAAGCAAAAGCGCATCCAGGAGGGCGATGCCGCGCCGGCCTACGTCTCCAAAGCGGTGGCCCGCGCGCTCGATGTGCTGGACTGCTTTTCCGACCGTCACGTGACCCTGAGCCTCAAGGAGATCTCCGGGCTGGTGCCCATGCCCGAGTCTTCCTTGTTCCGCATCCTCGTCACCCTGGAAACGCGTGGCTACCTGGAGCAGAATCCCGACGGCTCCTACCAGCTTTCCCCCAAGGTTCTGTTCGGGCGACTGCACGAGCGGGCCGAACGCCTGCGACAACTGGCCCGCCCCCACCTGCAAAAGCTGGCCACGCGCTTCGACGAAACGGCCAGCCTGGCTTACCTGTTCCTGGACAAGATCCAGGTGCTCGACACGGTGGAATCGCTCCAGACCATCCGCTTCACCAACACGCCCGGCCGCGTGCTGCCCCCGCATTGCAGTTCGCTGGGCAAAGCCATCGCCGCCTTCCAGCCGCTGGAGAAAATCGAACGGATCCTTGAGGTATACGGGCTGTTTCGCCGCACCGAGAAAAGCGTCATTGACCGCCGGGCTTTGCTCGCTGAGTTCGAAGAAATCCGGCGTCTGGGCTATGCCTGGGATCGCGAAGAGAGCGTGCCCGGCGGCATCTGCTTCGGCGCTCCGGTACGCGCTGGCGAGGCCCCGGTGGTGGCCTCGGTGAGCATCTCGGTGCCGGCGGTGCGCCTGACGCCGGAGCGCGAGGCGGAAATGATCGAGGCGGTGCGCCAGACCGGGCGCGAGATCGCCGAGGCGCTGGAAAGCGCAGGCGCGTGAGGCGCGGTGAGCGGCAAGGAAAAGTACCG
>JBMFPL010000300.1:0-4953 GCA_049969115.1 Bryobacteraceae bacterium
CTTTTCGACTTCGCTGCGCGGGATGACGATCTTCGATCCCACCTCCTGCTGGATAACGCGGCGGGTCAGGAAGTTGTCCTTGACCTGCTGGCGGAAATCCTCGTAACTCATGCCCGTCTGCTGCCGGATGAACTCGGCGAACTTGTCCGGGTCGGAGATTTTCTGCTGGGCCTGGATCTCGGCCAGGTAACGCGAGACCTCGTTGTCCACGTTGATGTTGAGATCGCGGGCGCGCTGCAACAGCAGCAACTGGTCAATCTTCTCGCGCAGCGCATTGCGGTCGGCTTCTTCCAGGGCCTGTTTGATCTGGGCCGGACTGAGGCCCTGCTGGCGGAGCGATTGCTCCAGTTGCTTGCGGGCGCGCTCGATCTCTCCCCGCGTAATGATTTCGTTGTTGACCTTGGCGATGATCTCCTCGACTACGCGGACGTCGGCGGCGATGAGCGGGGCGATCGCCAGCAACCCCAGCCACGCGGTCTTCATGCTCACATTATGCACGATTGGCGTAGTGGCCGGCGAACGCTCCAGCCGATGGACCGAGCAATTCGCCCAAGTGACGCTTGAGCCCCTCCAGCACCGTGGCCGGATCGTGCAGGCCATCGAGCGGCAGCTCGAGCACGCCCGCGGGTGTAAAGCGCACTCCGGGGACCCTTTGCACGATGGCCGCCAGCCTGGCCGGGTCCACGGGCGATTCGCGGTGGAAGCGAACCCGCAGGCGGCCGTGGCTTCGCTCGATGGCTTCGATGCCCAGCTTGCGCGCCATACCTTTCAGCAGGGAATACTCCAGCAGCCAGTGCACGGCGTCGGGCAACGGGCCGTAGCGATCCTCCAACTCGGCGCGAATGGCGGCCACGCGGTCCGGCGTGTCCGCCTCGGCGATGCGCTTGTAGGCCCGCAGCCGCTGCCGCTCGTCGGCGATGTAAGAGGGCGGAATGCGCAGATCCAGGCCGAGGTTGATGGTGGTGCGGATCTCCGGGCGGGCCTGCTCGCCCTTGAGCTCGCGGACAGTCTCTTCCAGCAGCCGCACGTACATATCGTAGCCCACCGCGTTGATGTGACCGTGTTGTTCGCCGCCGAGCAGATTGCCAGCGCCGCGCAGCTCCAGGTCCAGCGCGGCGATCTTGAATCCCGCTCCCAGCTCGCTGAATTCCTTAAGGGCGGCCAGGCGCTTGCGGGCCAGCTCGCTGAGCTCGTTTTCAGGCGGCACCAGCAGGTAGGCGTAGGCGCGGCGGTTGGAGCGACCCACCCGCCCGCGCAATTGGTACAGCTCGGCCAGCCCGTAGCGCTCGGCGTGATCGATGATGATGGTGTTGGCGGCAGGGATGTCAAGGCCGTTCTCTACAATCGTAGTGCATACCAGCACGTCGTAAGCGTGCTGCATGAAGCCCAGCATCACGCGCTCCAAGGCGGCCTCGCCCATCTGCCCGTGAGCCACCGCGACCCGCGCCGAAGGGACCAGTTGCTGGATCAACGCCGCCCGCTCCCAAATGGTTTCCACGCGGTTGTGCACGAAGTAAACCTGGCCGCCGCGGGCCAGCTCCTGCTCGATGGCGATTCGGACCAGCTCCGGGTCGAAGTGCGCGACGGTGGTGTGAATGGCGAGGCGGTCCTTGGGCGGCGTTTCGATGACGGAGAGGTCGCGCAGGCCTACCAGAGACATGTGTAATGTCCGGGGGATGGGCGTCGCCGTCATCGTCAGCACGTCCACGTTCTTCTTGAGTTGCTTCAGCTTTTCCTTGTGGCGGACGCCGAAGCGCTGCTCCTCGTCAATGATCAGCAGGCCCAGGTCCCGGAAACGGACGTCCTCAGAAAGCAACCGGTGCGTGCCGATGAGGATATCCACCTTGCCTTCGGCGGTGTCGGCCAGCACGGCTTGGATCTCCTTGCGCGTGCGGAAGCGGCTGAGCATTTCCACGCGCACCGGGAAGGGCGCGAAGCGGCGTTTGAAGGTCTCGTAGTGCTGGAAGACCAGCACGGTGGTGGGCGCCAGCACCGCCACTTGTTTGCCGTCGCCCAGCGCTTTGAAGGCGGCGCGCATGGCCACCTCGGTCTTGCCGAAGCCGACATCGCCGCACAGCAGGCGATCCATGGGCTGGGGACTCTCCATGTCGCGCTTGATCTCGCGCAGCGCCGTGAGCTGGTCTTCGGTTTCCTCGAACTCGAAAGCCTCCTCGAACTCGCGCTGCCAGTCGCTGTCGGGCGAGAAGGCGAATCCCTCGGCCAGCTTGCGCTCGGCGTACAGGCGCAGCAGCTCGTCCGCCATGTCGCGCATGCGCGCCTTTACCCGGCGTTTGGTCCGCTCCCAGGTCGCGCCTCCCAGCTTGTCCAGCGGTGGCGCTTGCTCGCCCGCGCCGCGGTACTTGCTGACCAGCTCGAGCCGGGTCAGCGGCAGGTAAAGCCGGGCGCCGCCCGCGTACTCGAGCAGCATGTAATCGCCCTGCTGGTCCCCGTGTTCGAGGTGGCGCAGGCCGAGGAAGCGGCCGATGCCGTGTTCCTCGTGGACCACGTAATCGCCCGGCGCCAGATCGGAAACGTCAGCGGCGAACGCCCGTGCGGCTGGCCGTTCGCGGCTGGGGCGCGGCGCCCAGCGCGCAGCACCAAACAGATCTTCCCAGCCGAAGATGGCCAGACCGCTCTGCGGGAAAATGGTTCCCCGCGGGATCGCCCCTCGCGCCAGGTAAGTGGCCGTCACCGGGCCGCCCAGCCAGGCCCGCTCGGCCAGGTATGGGGGCACGGTCTCGGCCGGTTGCAAAGCGAGCTGGTAAGGAAGCTGGTACTCGCTGAAGATTTCGGCGGTGCGCTCCAGCTCTCCCGTGGTCGATGCGAAAAAGATCACGCGGTGGCCCGCTTCCACCAGGTTCCGGGCTTCGGCTATGGCTACGCGAATGTTGCCCTGGAAACTGAGCGCTGGCCGTGTGACGATCTCCAAGGCATTCTCGCGGCCCGCCACCGAGAGTTCTTGCATGGCCACCTGGGGCGCGCCCGCGGCTCGCTCGCGGAACTCTTCCCAGCGCAAAAAGAAGCGTCCGGGCCCCCACTGCGCGGTGCGTGGATCCTGCTGGAGCCTCTCCCACAGCTTCTGGGCCGCGGTTTCCAGCGAGCCCGGCTCATCGAGCACGATCACAGGCCGCTGGGTCTGCTCGGCCAGCGAGGATGGCCGCCCTTCCACCAGGGGCGCCAGCAGCTCCCAGCCCGCGATTTCGCCGCTCGCGACTCCCAGGGCGCGCGCAAGCTCGCCGAGCAGCTTCGCCGTCCGCGGCTGCTCGCACATGGGCAGCAGGAGGCACTGGTCGGTTTTGACGATGGAGCGCTGCGTCTCCGGATCAAACCGGCGCATGGATTCGATCTGATCGCCGAAAAACTCGATTCGCACGGGACGCGCGGCTTCGGGCGGGAAAACGTCGAGAATGCCGCCCCGCACCGAGTACTCGCCCACCATCTCGACCGGCTCGCGTCGTTGGTAACCCACGCTCTCCAGATGCGCCACCACGTCTTCGAGGCAAGCCTCTTCGCCGGCGCGCAGATGCAGCGCGAGCTGGCGGTAGAACTCTGGCGCATGGAGGCGCGCCAGTGCGGCCGCCACCGGCGCCACCGTGATGGGGGCTCGCTCGACGGCCAGTCGCCACAGTGCTACAGCCCGCTGCTGGCAGATCTCGGCGTGCGGCGCCAGGCCTTGGCCCGGAAGAACATCGAAGGCAGGCAACATCTGCGGCTTGCCTGGGTCGCGCTCCCCGGCCATCAGCTCGTGGAAGGCTTCGAGGAGGAGAGTGAGAGACTCAGCCTTTCGCGCCTGATCGACTACGACGATAATAGGTTTCTGGATCGCCCTCCATAGCAGCGCCACATAGAGGGCCTTGGCGGTCTCCGTCAAGCCGCAGAGGGTCAACGGGGCCGGCTGCGGCTGGGCCTCCCAATCGCGGAGTCGGCGCACGATCTGCTGGAAGGCAGGGTGCCTGCCCGGAATCACCAGCAGTTCCTGAACGGCTGGATGGGTCACGGCGAGTTCATTCTGGCAGCGTCAGGATCTTTTGAACTATAGTTGTAGTCGAGTAGCCCGGCTCAAGCGGCAAGGCATAAACCTTTCCCCCCGCCGCCTCGACCTCCTCCCGCCCGGCGATGAAGTGCGCCCAGTCGGCTCCTTTTACCAGAATATCAGGCAGCAGCGCAGCGATCAGCTCGCGCGGCGTGTCCTCGTCGAAGACCGTGACCGCGTCCACGGCGGCCAGTTTCAGCGCCAGCGCGACGCGATCGGCCTCTGGGATCAGCGGGCGCGACGGGCCTTTGAGGCGTCGCACGCTGTCGTCGCTGTTAAGGGCGAGCACCAGGACATCGCCCATCGAGCGTGCGCGTTCGAGCAGCCGCACGTGGCCGGGGTGGAGCAGGTCGTAGCAGCCGTTGGTGAACACGACCACTTTACCCTCGCGGCGCCATTGGGCGCGGGTGGCGAGCAGTTCCTCGCGCTGGTAGAAGCGGCCCACGTCCAAGCATTGTACCCCCGGCCCCGGGGGCTCGAACCCGCGAGGCGCCCGGCGTGCGTGCGGATTGCGTCGTTGCTGCGGATTGCGTGGTTCGTGCGAGAATTGGAAACGGACATGAGGAGCTGGTGCTTGCCTGCTTTGATCCTGATGGCGGCGGGCTGGGCCGCGCCAGTGGACCGGACGCCGCTGGATAAATACGTCGCCGCGCCCGATCCGAGCTTTCGCTATCAGTTGGTGAGGACCTTGAAGGGCCCGGGCTGGAACGCTTACGTGCTGGAGCTTACCTCGCAGACCTGGTTGCGGCCGGAGGAGGTGGATCGAACGCTGTGGCAGCACTGGCTGACTATCGTCAAGCCGGATAAGCTCACCACCGACATGGCGTTGATGCTCATCGGCGGGGGTAACAACGGCAGCAAGCCGCCCGAAAGGGTGGATGCGGCTGCTACCCTCATCGCCACCGCCGTCGGTTCGGTCG
>JBMFPL010000301.1:0-4939 GCA_049969115.1 Bryobacteraceae bacterium
GTCGGAATCTTCAACGCCGTCACCGCCGCAGTGGCCTCCATCCAGGCCGCTGACGCGCTGAAAATCCTCTGTTGCGGCGCCGCTTCGTTACGCCTGCGCATCACCGTGCTCGACCTCTGGGCGGGGTGCATCCGCCAGATCGAGCAACCCGGCCCCCAACCCGATTGTCCCGCTTGCGCTCGCCGCGTCTTCGACCATCCCGAAGGCCGCCAGCGGGGCCCATCGTGGCCCACGAACGCGTTCCCTGCCCCATAGATTTGCCTGAACGCGCCCGGCGCTGCCCCCGGGGCAAGCGCGCGCCACGCACTCTCCCCACGGATTCCGGCTTGGGCGCCCGGATCCGGTCGGCCCTCTGAACGGGTCCGCTTTTCCGCAAAGTAGCCGCCGTCCCGCAATGGCTCCGGAATTTACGCCCGGTACTCCGGTAACTAACGTAAGCGGAGGTAAGGATAGCGTACGCCCATAACCCTCTCAGGACCCGTGCCACTTACGATTTTCCTTGTGCCCGAACAACCACGCGTCGTATCATGTAAGAACCGGCCGGGGCCGGCGAGGCTTTATGATGCGCGCCATAGCATGGTTCTGGGCTGACACAGCCGCCCAGGACGTGGTCGAGTTCTCGCTCCTGCTGGCCTTCGTAGTGCTCAGCTCCGCTGCCCTGTATCTGCACAACGCCCAGGCAGTGAGCGGGATCTGGGGGATCACTTCGAACAATCTGGAGCTGGCTAGGTCAGCCGCCAGCTAGCCTCGCGACGCGCCGCTGCCCCCATGCAGGCGGCCCTGCGGCGCGCCCGCTCACTGAAGGTGCCGGATCTGGAACGGCGCGGTGGCGAACCAGCTTCGGGGCTGCGTCGCCAACCACCCTTCCAAAACGTATTTGCCCTCGGGGTAGGCTTGGCCTGAGGCGTCGGCCAGCGGGATCAGTTCCGTGTAGTTCCGCTCGCCGGCGAAAGATTCCTTGCCATAGAGCAGAGTGAAAGCCTTACCGTCCGACCAGCGCCACAGCACATCGCCTTTCTCGGTGCGAATCTGGAAATCGTAGCGCTGCCCGCTGGGCCAGACCAAATCGACCGGCGTTTCCGTCGTGTTGCGGAGCGTGAGCCGCGCGGTCATGGTCGGAGGGACCCGCGCGGGATCTGCCCGCGGCGTGAGGTTGGCGTAAACATAGCTGTCGAGCGTCAGCGAAAAACTGAGCTCCGGCGCGCTTAGCACCGTCACCCCGCCCGTGCGAGAGTAAATCAGGTCATAGCTCCCAACCGCAGGGCCGCCCGCGCGTTCCCGGCGATGGACCATCCCGATATATGGCAGGAACAGCTCCCGCTCGATTCCCACCTGAAAAACGCCGGGGTATTGAATCTCCAGTGCGCAGTCCACCTCGCCAATGGGACCTTTATAAGCTGCTTTACGCGATGCGATCAACGCGCGCGAAAAGGCGCCGGGAAGCGTGGTCCTGTATTCCTCGCCTTCTGGTTTCTGGAAAGCGTACCATAGCTCTTCCTGGCCCCTCGCGGACGGCCGGGCCCACAAGTTTCCTTCCTCGTCCATCCGAAGCCAGAACTCGCCTTGGGGAAGGCCGCGGAGCAGCCAGTAAGTGCGCCCCTCGATTTCCGCCGCGCGAGTAATTTCCAGGCTAACAATGGCCTCGCCCCGCGTGCCGCTGGCCCGGTACACCCACTGGTTCCCCACATGGAGCGGGAAATAGTCCTGGCCTGCGGCCGCCGGCAGCGAGGCCAGTGCGAGGCTAATCGTAAAAATTCTTCTCCCAGGCATGCTTCTTGAGGATAGCTAGCACGCGCTCGTCCAGCGGTCCCCGGTCGGAAACCGCCAGATTCGCTTCCACGTGTTTCACCTTCCGCATCCCCGGAATCACGGTGGAAACCGCCGGGTGCGAAAGGCAAAAGCGAAGTGCGATCTCGGGCAGATCGCCCTCCACGCCCGCCAGGTCGCGCTTCAAAGCCGCCACCCGCTCCTCCACCTGGCGCTTGCGATCGCCGCGGAAATAGGAATAGCGGAAGTCCCGCGGGTCAAACTGACTTCGGGCGGTGATCTGCCCGGTCAACGCTCCCTCGTCGAAAGGAACACGGGCCAGCACCCCGATGTTGCGCTGCTGGCAAAGCGGGAACAGCCTCCGCTCCGGGCTCTGATCGAAGATGTTGTAGATCACCTGGACCGTGTCGATCAGACCGGTCTCGATCAACCCCAGCGCCGAATCCGGCTGGTGGTCGTTGAGCGAGACGCCCACGAACCGCACTTTGCCCGAGCGCTTCAGCTCCTCGAACGCCCTCCGCCAGTCCTCTTCGTGAAGCCATTCCGGATTCCACACATGAAGCTGCTGGAGATCAATGTGATCCAGCCCGAGGTTGCGCAGGCTTAGCTCGGTGCACCGGATGATGTACTCGTATGGGAACACCTCCTTAATGCCAATGCCAGGCCGCGCGGGCCAGAGCCGGTTCTTGGGAGGAACCTTGGTGGCCACGTACACCGTGTGCGGGGCCTCCCGCACGGCCTGGCCAACCAGGCGCTCGCTGTGCCCATCGCCGTAAGCGAGCGCCGTGTCCACGAAGTTCAAACCCAGCTCGAACGCCCTGCGCAGCGCGGCCAGGGATTCGCGGTCGTCGCCGCCAATCCACTGCGTGCCGCCGATGCCCCAGGCGCCGTATCCGATTTCGCTCACTTGCAGTCCGGTTGTTCCTAACGTTCGGTAGCGCATGGTCCTGTTACCATACTGGCATGGACCGGTAGGACCTCGCGCTATGACATTGGGCAAGACCCTACGGTTGCGCCGGATCTTCGCGCAGGGCCGCGCGCTCATCCTGGACTGCCATCCCCTGCGGCAGGACCCGCTGGGTTGGATCCGCCTGCTCGCCCGCAGCGGCGGCGACGCCGCCATCTTCAGTCCGGGGCTGCTGGACGCGGCAGCCGAAGAGCTGGGCACGCTGGCGGCGATCCTGCGCTTGGATGCGGGCGTGTGGCTTGCCCAGCTCCTGATCAGCGTGCAGGCCGCCCTGGAGATGGGCGTGGAAGCTGTGGCGCTTCACGTGCGCCGCAGCGTACGCGAGTCCCTGGAACGCTTCGGGCGGGTAAGCGAAGAAGCCAGGCGCCTGGGCATGCCTCTGCTCGCTGAAGTGGCGGGCGAAGACTGGCGCGAAGCCGCGCAACTCAGCGCCGACTACGGCGCCGACCTCATCGCCACCCCCTGGCAGCCCGAGCTGCCCAACTGGCCGGCCTGGATGCGCGCTGCCGGCAAGCCGCTGCTCGTGGGCTTGGAATTCGCCACACCCGCCGGCATGGTCGAAAGAACCTGGGAGATCATGCAAGGCCCCGCGCAAGGCCTCATCCTCAGCCCGCCCGAAGGGCCTCCTTCGGAAGCCTCCCGCCTGCTCGAGGCCTTGCACGCCATCGTGCACCAGGACGTGGCGCTCGAGGAAGCCCGCCAGATCGCCGGCCTCCCCGACGCGTGAAAAACGCCGCTTCGCCGGTCCCGAATGTCGAACCCATGCGGCCTGCCCGGCGCGTGAACGGTCAATGCCGGTTCGCACGCCCCGAATCTGGAGGCCCGACGGCCGGCCGCGCGGACGCCAAACGTGCCCCCACACCCACGCGTAGAATCGAGGTAGATGCTCAGGCTGCTGGCAGCACTCCTGCTCTCCGCGGCCCTCGCTGCGGGCGCTCACTTCCGCCTCTATCTCGCCGACGGCAGCTACCACATCGTGCGCGAATACCACGTCGAGGGCGACCGCGTCCGCTACTACAGCGTCGAGCGCAGCGAGTGGGAGGAGATTCCCCTGCGGCTGGTGGACCTCGAGCGCACCGAAGCCGAACGCGCGCAGCGCGAGCAAGCGCTCCGCAAGCAAACCGAAGCCCTGGCCGAGGAAGAGCGCATCGAGCACGAGCAGCGGCGCATCGTGGAGCGCATCCCACAGCAGCCCGGAGTCTACCGGCTCACCGCCGACCTGGTGCAGGCCCTGCCTCAAGCCGAGTGCAAGGTGGCCACCAACAAGGGACGTTCGGTGCTCAAGGTGCTCACGCCCCTCCCTATCGTCGCCGGCAAGGCCAACGTCGAGCTGGACGGCGAGCAATCCAAGACTCTCATCTCCGAGGACCGCCCGGAGTTCTTCATTCGCCTGAGCGCGCCGGAGCGTTTCGGCATCGTGCGCCTGTGGACCCAGAAGCGCACGCGCATCGTGCAGAAGTGGAACATCATCCCTATCACCAACGAGGTCATCGAGGAGCAGCAGGACGTGGAAGTCTTCCGGCAGCAGCTCGACGAGGATCTTTACAAGATCTGGCCCGTGGAACCGCTCAAGCCCGGTGAATACGCCGTCATCCAGTACACGCAGGGCAAGCGCAACGTGCAAGTCTGGGACTTCAGCTACCGGCCCTGAGCGCCGGCGCGGCTCAGAGCGCGGCTTCCAGGATCGCCGCCAACTCTTCCGGCGCCAGCGCCACGGCATTGCCTTTCATGCTCGAGGCCCGCGCGGCCTTTTCCACCAGTTCCGGCACGTGCTCCGCTGACACGCCGTAAGCCCTGAGTGGCGGGATTTCGAGCCGCTTGACCAGCTCCTCGGCCCAGTCCGCGCCCTCTTCGGCTTCGGCGCCCGCGCGTCCGGTCAGAATCTGTGCCACCTCGCGATACCGCCACAGCGCCTCGCTCGCGGGATCCCGCAGCCGCAGGGCACGAATGTTGGCCCGCATCACGTGGGGTAGCAGCGCGGCGCACACCGCCCCATGAGGCGCATCGAACATGCCGCCCAGCGGCGCAGCGAAGCCGTGAACCGCTCCCAGTCCTGCGTTGGCCAGGGCCAGCCCGCCCAGCAGGCTGGCCAGCGCCATGTCAGTTCGGGCTGCCCGGTCACTGCCCTCGCGCCATGCCCGCTCCAACGAGCGCGCAGCGCGCCGCATGCCCTCGCGGCAGAACAGGTCCGTCATGGGATTGGCG
>JBMFPL010000302.1:0-4933 GCA_049969115.1 Bryobacteraceae bacterium
AGCCTGCCGCATGACAATAATTCAAAAAACTGTCCAGGAAATCGGGTGCGGTACATCGGCGGCCCAGATGGCCTGCGGGCCGACGCGAAGCTTTCACGGCTTGTTCGCGGCCCGTCTGTCGCTGGGCGTGTTCGAGGCGGCGGCACAGACCGGCGCGGCTCGAATCATCGCCCGCATCCTGTCGCAGAAGGACCGTACGCTGGCCAACGACCTGATGATGAGCGGCGGCAGTTTGGGCGCCATGATTGCGCCTCCGCTCATGATTTGGCTGGCGAACACCTGGGGCTGGCGCGGCGGCTTCGTCCTTTTGGGCCTGGCCGGTCTGCTCTGGGCCACCGGTTTCTTTGTTTGGTTCCGGCCGCCGCGCGAAGTGCTTTACGGGGCCGGCCGCGAACAGCCCCAGCGAGCCGAGAATCGCTGGCAGACGATCCTGCGCAGTCCTCGCTTCTGGAGCTGCGCGCTGGGAGCAGCGTGCACCATCCCGCTGATCCATATCGTGGGCGCGTGGGTGCCGACTTACTTCGTGCAGCGCTGGGGCCTGGGACTCACCGGCACGCTGGGCGGCCTCCTGCTGGTGATGTACGCGGGGCTAGATGCGGGTTTCATCAGCGGCGGGGCTCTAGTGCGCTGGCTGAGCAGCGGCACGCGCAGCGCGGCTCGGGCGCGCAAGATGGTCATGGGCTTCTCGGCCGCGTTGATAGCCTGCGCTGCGCTGGTCCCGCTGGCTCGCTCGGCCTGGATAGCCATGGCCCTCATTTTCCTGCTCAACCTGGGGCGGGCGAGCTGGGGAGCGATCGTTCTGGCTTTCAACCAGGACATCGCCGCGGGCAGGGTGGCGCAGGTAGCCGGCATCTATGGTTGCATCGGTTCGCTGATGGGGGCCGGGCTGGTCTGGTTGATCGGGGTGATCAGCCGGGGCGCCGGCTTCGCCATTCCTTTCTTGATGATCGCTGCGTTGAGGCTGGCAGGAACCGTCCCCATGTTGCTGACGCGCTGGGAAGACTGAATGGCCATGCACGAGATCGCACTGTTGAGGGCGACGGCATCGGCCCCGAGATTACCGACGCCACGCTGAAGGTGCTGGAGGCGCTGGGATTCCAGGCGCGCTGGCGCGAGTTGCCGGCCGGCGAACGAGTGCGGTCGCAAGCCGGATCCGTGTTACCTGCGGAAACGCTGGAGACCATCTGCGCGCTGGGTGTGGCCTTGAAAGCCCCGCTGGCTGCCCCGCGCTGCACGGGTGGCGTGGCCGTGGAGCGGAACGGAGCCAGCCGCCGCTACCCCAGCGTTAATAACGCGCTCCGCCGTGAGCTCGGCCTGTACGTGAATGTGCGGCCGGTGCGGGGCTGGAAGCCATCTCGGGACGTTACGCCGGGCTGGATCTGGTGATCCTGCGCGAGATCACCGAAGACATCTACATGGGGCGGGAACGGCGCCTGGAAGACGGCTGCGCCGAGGCGGTCAAACGCATCACGCGGGCGGCCTCGATCCGCCTGGCACGCTTCGCCTGCCAGTTCGCGCTCGCTCGCGGGCGCTGCACGCTTTGCGCCATCCATAAGGCCAACGTGCTACATCTGACCGACGGGCTGTTTTTGACCAGCGTGCGCGAAACGGTGAGCCAGTATCCTGAGCTCCGCTTCGATGAATGCGCGGTGGACGCGGCCTGTTACCGGCTGGTCAAGCAGCCGGAGGCGTTCGACGTGCTGCTGTGCCCCACCAGTATGGCGACATTCTTTCTCACCTGGCCGCGGCCCTGGCGGGCAGTCTGGGCCTGGCTCCCGGCGCCAATCTGGGTAACGGGGCAGCGGTGTTCGAAGCAGCGCACGGTACGGCGCCGGACATCGCCGGTCAGGATGTGGCCAATCCTCTGGCGCTGATCCTGTCGGCGGGCATGATGCTCGAGCACCTCGGCCATACGGCGCTGGCGGCGCGCTTGCTGCGCGCGGTAGGCCGGCTCCTCGAACAACCGCAGTGGCTCACGCCAGATATGGGCGGCACGGCCCGCACCAGCCCACTGACGCAGGTGCTTTGCGGCCTGGTCAAGGAGACGCCATGAAAACGAAGCTCGCTTTTCTGCACGCCTCCCCCGCAGCCATTCCGCCGATCGCGCAGTACTATGCAGTGCATGCGCCGGAACTGGCCCTGGTGCACTTGCTGGACGACGGTCTGATGGAGTGCTTCCGGCGCGACGACCACGAGGCCGCCGCGCAGCGTCTGGCCGAGTTGCTCGACTATGCGCTCCGCCATGAAGCGCTTCGCGCCGCCATGCTCACCTGTTCGGCCGCCCGCGCCAGCTTGCCGGTGAGACTTCAGGCGCGCAGTGACATCCCGGTGCTCAAGATCGACGAGGCGCTGGCGCGGCGGGCAGTGCGCGCCGGAACCAGGCTGGGGTTGGTGGTGAGTTTCCCGCCTTCCAAGTCCGCAGTCGAGACTCTGTTGCACGGCGGCCAGCGAGGGGCGGATCATCGAGCTCCATACCGTGGCGGTGCCCGAGGCCTCCGCGGCCTTGCTGGCCGGTGACGCGCAGCGTCATGACGAGCTGCTGCTAAGTGCGATCGGGTCGCTGCGCCGGCAGCCGCTCGACGCCATCGTTCTCGGGCAAGCCTCCATGGCACGCGTGCTCGACCGGGTCGCTGGCGCGCCCGGCCCGCTGGTGCTCTCCAGCCTGCCCTTGAGCCTGGAAGCGGTGCGAGCCGCGATGGGGGAGGCCGCGGGCGCCCGGGAGCCGTGAGCGGTGCGCGGCGTGAGCTCACCGCAGCTTGAGGCTGGGCTTCAGGAGCACGCGCCGGGGCGGCGCTTCGGGGTTTTCGATTCTCTCCAACAGCAGCCGGGCCGCTGTCTCTCCCATCTCGTAGCTGGGCTGCAAGACTACAGAAATGCGGGGTTCGAAGACGTCCAGCCACTCGGAATCGTCCGAGCTCATGACTTCGACCTGGTCGGGCACGCGCAGGCCACGCTCGCGCAGGGCGGCCAGCACGCCGGTCATCATCAGGAAGTTGGCGGCGAAGATGGCGGTGGGCGGCTCGGGCAGAGAAAGCAGTTCGTGGGTATGGCGGCGCGCCGATTCGGCCGTCCAGTCGGCTTCGCGCCGGTAGGCCAACGGGGCGGGCAGCCCGGCCCGCTTCAGGCCCTCGCGCCAGCCCGTAACGCGGTCGCGGCCAGCGCTCAGCGAGAGGGGACCGGTGATGATGGCGATGCGACGGTGGCCCCGCGAAATCAGGTGCTCCACGGCCAGGCGAGTGCCAAGCCGGTTATTGGCGCTCACGCTGTCGGCAGCGAAAGAACGTGGCCGTCGGCCGACGAAGACGACCGGGGGGCCCTTCTTGACCACGGGAGCCAGTTGCTGTTCGGATCCCGGCGCCAGAAAGACCAGCATCCCGTCCACACGCCGCGAGCGGAAGACCGTCAGGTAGCGCTCCTGGATCTCGGGCTGATCGTAGGTGTTGCCGATGAACACCGAGTACTGGCGCTGCCGGCAGACGTCCTCGACGCCCCGCACCACCTTGGCAAACCAGGGATTGCCGATGTCGGGAATGAGCATGCCCACGGTCATGGTGCGCCGCGTCTGGAGACTGCGGGCCACGAAGCTGATGGTGTAGTCCAGCTTGCGAGCCGCACGCAGCACGCGCTGGGTCAGCTCGGGGCTGACGCGCGCCGACTGGTTGAGTACCGCCGAAACGGTGAAGGTCGAGACGCCGGCCCTGCGCGCCACATCGTAGATGGTCGCCATAGCGGGCTGTGGCGAGGCTGCGCCGGCCTGCGCGGATCGGGCCGCGGCCGGCGCCCTGCCCGAGCGTATAGTTTAGCGGATCCTGGGGAAGAGCGCGATGGCGGCCCGGGCTTGACTGGGGGGCGCGAGGTGCTATAAGTTGGCTAAACGATTAGCCAACGGCGGTGAAGCCATGAAAAAGTACCTGCTTGCCTTGTTCTGCGGGGCGCTGGCCCTCGCCCAATCCAACGTCGCCAGCATCACTGGCATCGTCACCGACCCTTCCGGCGCCGTCATCCCCGGCGCTGAAATCACGGCCACCAGCCGCGACACCGGCCTGGTCTCGCGCACGCGCACCAATGAAGCCGGCGTGTACCTGCTGCCTTCGCTGCTGGCCGGCGCCTACGACATCGCGGCCAGCGCCGGCGGATTCAAGCGCCTGGAGATCCGCAACCAGGTCCTCAGCGCCGGCGAGCGCTTGCGGCTGGACCTGACCCTGGAAGTCGGGCAGCTCACCGAGCAGGTCGAGGTGCAGGCTACCGTGACGCCTCTCATGCAGGAGTCGGCTGAAATCTCGGAAACCATCACCGCCGCCGAGATCCGCAACATCCCGCTGAACACGCGCACCCCCTACGGTTTGCTGGTCCTCACCCCGGGGGTTTCAGGTACCGGTAATGATCCCAGCCAGTTCGTGGATACCGACGTCAACGTCAGCATCAGCGGCAGCCGGCACCGCGGCAACGTCTTCGTGGTGGATGGTGCCTCCACTACTCACATCGGCGGCATTCCCGAGCGCATCGGCTCCATCGAAGCCATTCACGAGTTCAAGGTGCTCACTTCTCCCTATTCCGCCGAATACGGGCGCACCGCAGGCGCGGTGGTCAGCTTCCAGGTGAAATCCGGCACGCAGAGCTTCCACGGCTCGCTTTACGAGTTCCACCGCAACAACGCGCTGAACGCCAGCAACTGGCAGAATAACGCCAACAATGTGAAACCGACGGCTCTGATCCGCAACGAGTTCGGCGGCACTTTGGGCGGCCCGGTCCCCGGCATGCGCAAGCGCATGTTCTTTTTCGCCAGCTACGAAGGACTGCGCGACCGCATTCCCCAGAACCGCACCCGCACCATCCCCGATCCCGCGCTGCGCACCGGGAATTTCGCCGGGCTCCCGGTGGTGGTCAACGACCCCGACGCCCGCGCCCCCTTCCCCGGCAACGTCATTCCGCC
>JBMFPL010000303.1:0-4905 GCA_049969115.1 Bryobacteraceae bacterium
AAATCCAGAGGTTCGCCTGGCCCGATGTCTGTTTTTCGGCCAGAGGATCGAAGGTGACCTCGCGCCGCTTCAGGGTAATGGGGTGCGTCATGTCCCAACTGAGCAGCTTGCCCGGCCAGGGCGGGCGGAGCTGGGGCACGTAATCGCGCCAGAAATCGTATTCTTCGGGTTTGTCAATGGTGTGCTCCTCGCCCGGCAAGTAGTCCATGGCGAAGCAGACCGTGAAGGCTTGGATGTTGGCCGGCTGCGCCTGTTCGGGAGCGTGTGGCTCGCCTGTCTGCCGGCGCGATTCGAACCCAGTGACGTACTCGGTGCGGGTCAGCGGCAACAAGTCGCCCTGTTCAGTGGCGTCGAGGAAATACGGGGCGTGCAGGATGCGCTCGCGGCCGTCCTCCAGGCTGCGCACGCGCACCGCGCGCACGCGGTCTCCCTCGGGGTCGGCAGCAACCGGCACGTGCTTCAACAGCACCAGCAGCCTGCCACTGCCGAGGTAGGGCGCCAGCATGGCCTCCAGCACGGCCAGCGAGACCCGCGGTTCGTGTGTCAGCCGCGAGACGCTGCCGTCGCCGGGATTGAGATGCCAGCGGGCGCGGGCCTCGGCCGTGAGCGGGTAATGCGCGCGGTAGTAGTCCCGCACAGCATTGCGGTATTCGCGGTAAGCGCGGGTGCAGCCGAACGATTCGATCCACGGGTGCTCGTCGGGGGGCACGGCCTGGGAGGTAAGCTGCCCGCCCACCCAGTCCGTTTCCTCGGTCATGATGACCTTGAGCCCGTTGCGCAGCGCGGCCAGGGCTGCCGCGCAACCTCCGGTGCCACCGCCGATAATGGCCGCGTCGCAGCGCAGCTCGCGGCCTGCGGCAGCCACCAGAGGCGCGGCCAGTTGGGCAAGCAGGGTGCGTCGCGTTAGTTGCATGCTGGCATCATCGCCCATCCATCGTGCGGTTCGCAAGCCGCTAAGTTATGATGGTGCTTGTCCGGGAGCCGCGCGCGGCGATCGCAGAGCCCGCCCGGCCCAGGCAGGCCATGGGTCTGATCACGGTCACGGGTGCGCCCGGTTCGCGTCACGAAGAAGCAGCGCGTCTGATCGCCCAGCGCCTCGGGTTCGAACTGGTCAGCGAAGTGCGCCTGGCGGCGCTGATCGAGGAGGAATTCGGCCCCCCGGCTTCCCTGCCTGACAAGGCCTATCCCGAGCTGATGACGTCTATACTGGCCCGGCTGGCCACCGAGCATCACCTGGTGGTGACGGCCGAGGGCGCAGAGCGGGTTCTGCCCGATTTCCCTGGTCTTCTGCGGGTCTGCATCGTGGCGCCCGAATCCCGGCGGGTGGGCGTGCTCATGGTCGAACGGGGGCTGGAACGCCCCGCCGCGCGCGAGCTGCTCCGCCAGTTGGAAGCCGAGGAGAAGGCGCGCCGGCGGCGCCGCTTCGGCCGGTCCCTGCTGCGAGCCGAGGCTTTCGATCTGGTGCTGAACACGGAACGGCTGGAGCCTGAGGAGGCCGCCGAAATCGTCGCTGCGGCGGCCCAAGCCCACCACCTGCCCGAACAGGGACTACTGTCGGCCGCCGCCGAGGCCCACCTTCAATTCCAGACCCGGCTCAAGCTCTCCCGCTTCGGCATTACCCCGGCGGGCAAACTTACCTTCAGGCCGCGCCGCTTCTCCCATCCCAGCGAGGAAATCTTCGCCAACCTTCTCGATTTCTACCGGGTTGCCTGGGAATACGAACCCCGCACTTTCCCCCTGCAATGGGACAGGCACGGCAACGTGATCGAATCTTTCACCCCCGATTTCTATCTGCCCCAGTTCGACCTCTATGTCGAGCTGACCACCATGAAGCAATCCCTCGTCACCAGGAAAAACAGAAAGATCAAGTTACTCCGCCAGATTTACCCCGACATCAATATTCAGGTTTTCTACCAGAAGGATTTCGAAAACTTGATCTTCAAGTACGGCCTGAGCCGCCTCCCTGCTGGCCCGCCGCCGCGCACCGCTGCACCCGCCCCGCGTTCGGCGACGCCGGAACGGGCCTCGCCTGAACCGCGATGAGCGCCCCGCAGTTTCCCCCCATCGAGCGCATCCTTTTCACCGAGGAACAGATCGAGCAGCGCATCCGCGAGGTGGCCGAAGAAATCTCGGAACGCTACCGCAACGGCGACCTCAAGCTGGTGGGCGTGCTCAAGGGCGCGGTGTTCTTCCTCACCGCCCTGGCGCGCGCCATCCGCATCCCGGTCAAAATCGACTTTTTGTCCATTTCCAGTTTCTCGACTCGCACAGGCGCTCCCGGCGTGGTCCGCATAGCCAAGGATCTGGACGAAAGCATCGAGGGCGAGGACGTCCTGCTGGTCGAGGACATCGTGGATACCGGATTCACCGCTCGCTACCTGTTGCAGACCCTGGCCGCGCGTGGTCCGAATTCGCTGGCTGTCTGTACGCTGCTCGACCGCACGCCGCGCCGCATCGTGCAGGTGCCCGTGCAGTTCCGCTGCTTCGAGATTCCCGACCGCTTCGTGATCGGCTTTGGCCTCGATTACAAGCAACTCTTCCGCAACCTCGGCTACATCGCCGTGATCAAGCCCGACTGGGAGTCGCACGGTCTCGGTCTATGAAGAAGGAACCTCCGGCCGGGCAGGCCCCTCCAGCGCGGATTCCACAACACGCGAAGCCGCCGGCGCAGTCCACCGAAACGACTCACCAGGAAATCGTGCGCTCGGCCGGTGTGGTGTCGCTGGCTGTGCTGGGTAGCCGGCTGACTGGCCTGCTGCGCGAGATTGCGATGGCACGACTGTTCGGAGCGGGCATGTCCTACGACGCGTTCCTGCTGGCTTTCCGCATCCCCAACCTGACCCGCGACCTGTTCGCGGAGGGCGCGCTCTCTTCGGCCTTCGTGCCCACCTTCACCGAATACCTCACGCGCGAGGGCAAGGCCGCCGCCGCAGAACTGGCCAACCTGGTCGCCACGGCGCTCATCACGCTGGTCGGCTCGCTCTGTTTGCTCGGGATCGTATTCAGCCCTGCGCTGGTGTGGTTGCTGGCGCCCGGCTGGGTGGGCGAGGCGGAAAAATTCGCGCTCGCCGTCAAAATGACGCGCATCATGTTCCCCTTTCTGCTTCTGGTGGCGCTGGCCGCCCAGGCCATGGGGATCCTGAACGCTTGCCAGCAGTTCGGCCTGCCCGCCTCGGCTTCGACCTTCTTCAATCTGGGATCGCTGGGCTTCGGCCTGTTGATCGGCTTCGGCTTGGGCCCGCGGATCGGCTTGCTGCCGATCGAGGGCATGGCTTACGGGGTCCTGGTCGGGGGAGCACTGCAACTGGCCGGGCAACTGCCCAGTCTGTGGAAGCGCGGGTTCCACTACCGGCCCCGCTGGGACTGGGCGCACCCGGGCCTGCGCCAGATCGTCCGTCTGATGGGACCGGCGATCATCGGCAGCGCAGCCGTGCAGATCAACGTGATGGTCAACACCAACTTTGCCTCGACCATCGTGGACCCGGTGCGCGGCCCCAACGGCCCCGTCAGTTGGTTGAGCTACGCCTTCAGGTTCATGCAGCTCCCGCTGGGCCTGTTCGGAGTGGCCATCGCCTCCGCCACCCTGCCTGCCGTTTCACGCAGCGCCGCGTCGGGAGACATGGAGGCTTACCGCGATACGCTCTCGCGTTCGCTGGGTCTCGTGTTTCTGCTCACCCTGCCTTCCTCGGTCGGCCTGGCGGTGCTGGGCCGCCCCCTGATCGGGGCCATTTACGAAGGCGGGCGGTTCGCCGCTTACGACACCGTGCAGACCGCCTCCGCCCTGACCGCTTACGCGGTGGGACTGGCGGGCTATGCCGCCGTGAAAGTTCTTGCCCCCGGGTTCTATGCCCTGGGTGACGCTCGCACTCCCATGCTGGTCAGCGTGGCTTCCATCGCGGTCAATTACCTGGCGGCCTGGAGCCTGACCCGCCGGGCGGCCATGGGCCACACGGGGTTGGCGCTGGCCACCTCTGCGGTCACCATGTTCTCTTTGATCGCGCTGTTCTGGCAAATGCGCCAGCGCGTCGGCGGCCTGTACGGCCGTCGTCTCGCCAGCAGCGTGCTCAGGATCGGCCTGGCGAGTGCGGCCATGGGCGCTATGGTCGCCGCTTGCTGTTCCCCGCTCCAAGCGCGCTTGGGGACGGGCCGGCTGGCCGACCTGACCCAGCTCGCCCTGGGTGTCCCGCTTGGCGCAGCCGTCTATTACCTGCTTTGCCGGCTGCTGCGCGTCGAGGAATTGCGGGCCGCTTCGCGTGCCCTCGCCGCGCCCCTGGGCCGGCTGCTCCGCGTCGCCGCGGTCAACGGACCCGGCGGCTGATGTCAGCGTTGCACGCGGCCCGAGCCTCCGCCCTTTACCAGCGCCTGGACTTCCTCCACGCTGAACCGGCTGAAGTCGCCCGGCAGCGAGTGCTTCAGGCAGGAGGCCGCCACGGCGAATTCCAGCGCCTCCTGGTGGCTGGGCAGCGCCAGCAACCCGTAGATCAGCCCACCCGCGAAGCAGTCGCCCGCCCCCACGCGATCCACGATGTGCGTGATGTCGTAGCGCCGGCTGGTCAGAAATTCCTTCCCGTTGTTGAGGCACGCCGACCAGCCATTGTGCGACGCGCTGTAGGATTCGCGCAGGGTGATGGCCATGATTTTCAGATTGCTGAACTCGCTCATGACGCGCTCGGTCAGGCCGCGGTACTGCGCCACGTCCAGTCGGCCCGAGTGCACGTCCACCTCGGCCGGGATGCCCAGTGACATTTGCACGTCTTCCTCGTTGGCGATGCCCACATCCACGTAGCGGAACAGCTCGCGCATCACTTCGGGGGCGGACTTGCCGTATTTCCAGAGATTCTTGCGGAAGTTTAGGTCGCAGGAAACGGTTAGGCCCTTCTGCCGCGCCTTCTGCACCGCCTCCAA
>JBMFPL010000304.1:0-4905 GCA_049969115.1 Bryobacteraceae bacterium
GCCGCCGTGACGGCTACTTAATCCATGGTACAACGCACCATGAACGCGTTTGGTTCGCACGCGTGGAGAGTCGTGTTGCTCGCCAGCATCCTTTTCGCGCCTGGTTGGCCGGCTGGCGCCGACGAGGGGGCGCGCGTCGAATACGCAGGCGGAACGGTGGCGGGGTTGAAGGCCCGCGCCGGCGGCCGCATCTTCACGACCGACGACCGGGTGATGTTGGTCCAGACCGGGCGCGACCGCCTTGAGGTGCCTTACGAACGCATCAATCTGCTGGAGTACGGGCAGCAGGTCAGCCGCCGCTACGCCCTCGGCGTCATCGTCTCGCCGCTGCTGCTGATGAGCAAGAAACGCCGTCACTTCCTCACCATCGGCTTCCGCGACGAAGCTGACCGGCAGCAAGCGCTGGTCTTTCGGGTGGACAAGAGCGATGTTCGCGCCTTGCTGGCGGCCCTGGAGGCGCGCACTGGCCGCCGCGTCGAGTTTCAGGACGAGGAGGCGCGCAAGGCCGCCCGAGGAGGCGGGTGATGGCTCGGGACGTCGCCCGGCAGAGGGCTGCCGCCGCGCGATGGCTGGTTGCGCTGGCCGCCGCCACAAACCTCGCGGCTCAAAACCCCGAGGCTACCGACCTCGAGCAACAGCGGCTGCTCGAATTGCTGAAGGTACGCCGGGTCTACGTAGACCGCCTCACCGGCGGTGAGGTGGCCGCGCACATTCGCGAAATGATCCTCGCAGCACTGCATTCGGCCAAATTGTTCGTCGTGACCGAGAACCCGGAGCGGGCCGACGCGATCCTGCGCGGTTCGGCCGAGGACTTGGTTTACACGGACACTTTTGCTTCGAGCGAGGGCCTCAGCGCCCGCGGGAGCTTCGGCACGGGTTCGACGCGAACGACCGAGACCCAAGGCCGCCGCACTTACGCCAGTGTGGGCGTGGGCGAGGACTCTTCGACTCGTATTGCCGAGCGCCGGCACGAGGCTTCCGCCGCCGTGCGGCTGGTCAACAAGGACGGGGACGTAATCTGGGCCACCACGCAAGAGAGCACCGGGGGCAAGTTCAGGGGCGCGAGCGCCGACGTTGCGGACAAAATCACACGGCGACTTGTCGCCGACTACGAGCGCGCGCGGCGAGTGCGGGTGGGCGCCCCGAGCGGCAGGGGTGGCACGGCGAGCGGGGGTCCCCCGCCCGCCGGTAGCCCGCCCAATTAAATTTCGCTAAGAAACGAGACAAACGGCTCTGGTTTCTTTTATACTGGCTCCAGTCGCTAACACGTAGCATCCCCGGCGACGGAGCCCAGTCCGTCGCTAGCCCCTCTGAGTGAAGCCCCGGGGACCCCAGCCCGGGGCTTTTCTCTTTCTGGTGGCAGCCGCCAATCGCACGTGTCGTTCGGTACCAAGCCGGGGGTCAGTGAGCTCGATCGGGTCAGCGCCGGAAAACGCGCATCTGCCCGCTGGGGATTTCCAGAGGCGCCTCGGTCGTGGGCAGCCGCCACAGGTCCGGTCGCGGGCGCCAGTCCCTGTCGAGCATGAATAATCGCCCCACTGCCAGGATGCGGCAATGGCCCGCCTCGGGCCACAACTCCTTGTCGTTGACGCGCGCCGGGATGACCAGGCAGTAAAAGCCGATCTCGCTCACCGCGTTGGCTCCAGTCCCTGGCGGCAGCTCGATGGTGGTGCGGACCCAGCCGTCCCGCGGGATCGCGTAATCGTAACGTCCGAGATGGGAGCTACGCCAGAAGGGTTCGCTCGCCAGGCGAACCAGAACGGCCACCGCCGAGTTGCGGTTTTCCACTTGCATTTCCACGTGGAGGTAATTTCGCGGGTCGCTGATTTTCTCGTCTTCCACGACGCCGAACGGCCGTAATTTGTTTTCCCGCTCGAGCTCCTGGGCCGTGGCCCGATAAAAAACGGGGTCCCGGTCCATCACCAGCTCGCGTGAGGCGCTGCTCAAGTCAACCACCACTGGCGCCAGTTGATAACGCAGCGTCGCGGGGCCTTCGGCAGCGACCATATTGTTCCGGGTGACCACGTACAGCAGCGGGTGCAGCCCCTCGCGTGCGCCCTCGAAGTCCACTTCCTTGTGATTCCGCGCCTGGATGATGGCGCGCCGCGGCCGGCCCTGCGGGTCGGGCCAGACGCGGTAGACGAACTCGATGTCGGCGGTGCGGCCCCAGCGGGCCATGAGTGCGCGGGTGGAGGTGCCGCCGTCCTCGTTGGAGAAGACGATCGTGTACTGGAGAAACTCCTGCCCGTTGTGGCGCAGCCGCTCGCAATAGGCCAGCAAGGGGACGTCGCTGAAGCGGCCCAGCGTATCCTCCCGCGCGAAGATGACGGGCGCGTTGGCCAGCACCGGGTAGTAGTCGTCGCCTGGCCGGTATTGGTCCAGGCGGGCGCCGACCAGCACGAAGCCGGACTGGGGTGCCGACCACCGTTCATCCCGGTCGACCAGGATCCGATGCTCGCCCGCCTGGAGCTCGCCCAGGAACACACGGTAGACGCGCGTGTCGGGGCCGGCGAACAGGGTCACGTAATGCGGGGCCTTGCCCTGGACCTGGATGCGGGCCACGGCCGCCTCGCGGCCTCGCCGGGCGAAGTCGGATCCCGGCGAGCGCATCTCCAACTCGGCAACCACTTCGGCGGGGCGGTCCAGCTTGAGGGAAAGCACCCCGGCGTGGCAGGCGAGCACACCGCTACAGAAAAGCGGCAAAATGTTCTTTATCATCGGTCCTCGAAAATGATTTGGGCGATCACCAGTTGGGGAGGTCCCTGGTTCCAGCTTTCCGGCAGCTCGTCGAAGGCCAGGCGGAAGGGCTTGGTTTCGCCGGGCTTCAGCCCTCCGCCCTTGCGGCCCACGATAGGCACGCGCTGGCGCAGCACCACCTGCCCGTAAGGATCGTAGAAGACGCAGTTGATCTCGACCAGGCGCAACGCACGGGGCCCGGTATTGGTGATCTTGCCCGTGATCTCGACCACGCGTTGGTTGAGGTAGCTCTTGTGCGCCTTCATTTCGGTGTCGCTGAGCCGCAGGTATTTCACGTAAGCGCGTGCCTCCTGCGTCAGCACCGGCCCGGGCGGCGGGGGCGCGGGTCGGCTCAGGAACCACGCGGCCACCAGCCCGATCACGACCAGCACCGCGAAAATGATCGCGGGAACGGGGACCGGGAAGCTGCGCCCGGAGGGCTTCTCTGCGGCAGGCAAGGCTACTCTCCCTCCCTGCAAGGATATCGCGCGGCGCGAACTGGCGGAAAGGGCCTGCGCCCCGCGGCTGCGATAGCATGGTTGGTTTGCCCATGCCGCTCTACCGAGCCCTGGTCCTGGCCATCGTGCAGAGCCTGACCGAGTTTCTGCCCATCTCCAGCACGGCCCACCTGGCGCTGGCGCCCTGGTTGCTGGGCTGGAAAGATCCGGGGCTGGCATTCGATATCGCGCTGCATTTGGGCACGGTGGTTGCCTTGCTCGCCTACTTTTTCCGGGATTGGCTGCAATTAGCCAGCCAGGCCCTCCGCTTGCCATGGTTTCGTCGCGATCCTGAATTGGAGGCCAACCCGAATCTGCTTTGGTTGCTGGCTGCTGCCACAGTCCCGGTGGGCGTCGCCGGCTACCTTTTCAAGAGCTACGCCGAGCAGAGCTGGCGCGAGCCGCTGCTGATGGGAATCATGCTGATCGGAATCGGCTTGCTGATGGGTTGGGCCGACCGGCGCAGCAGCGGCCGGCGCGACTTGGGCGGGATCCGGCTGGCAGATGCCCTAGCGATCGGGCTGGCGCAGGCGACCGCCATCGTGCCTGGGGTTTCCCGCAGCGGAATTACTATTACGGCGGCGCTGCTGCGCAACTTCGGGCGTCCTGCGGCTGCCCGTTTTTCGTTCTTGCTCTCTACACCCGCGCTGCTCGGCGCCGCCCTGAAGGAATGGCTGGACATGGCCAGATCCGGGGGCATACCGGAGGACATGCGCGTGGCCTTCCTGGCAGGAACCCTGGCCAGCGCGCTCACCGGCTGGCTGGTCATCGCCTTTTTCCTTCGTTTCCTGCGCCGGCATACGCTGCGGATTTTTGTTTACTACCGGCTGATTTTTGGCATAATAATCATTGCCCTGGCATTGACCGCGCTCCGCCATCACGCTCATGGGGGAGGCGGAAACGATTCGGCGCTCGCGCACTGGCGAGCTGGGCGGGTTTGTCCTGCTCATCTTCGCGTTACTGACCTGGCTGAGCTTGGTCTCCTACCATCCCGCTGACCCGTCGTGGAACACGGCGACGGGCGAGCGGGCGCGCAACCTGATCGGCCCGGCTGGCTCTCACCTGGCGGACTTGCTCCTGCAACTGTTGGGCGCGTGGGCCTTCCCGCTGCCTGCGCTGCTGGTGGTGGCGGCGTACCAAATGGTACTTTCGCGCCGCCCGGTGCTGCCTGTGGCGCGGCTGGCTGGGTTCCTGCTCTTGCTGGCTGCGGGAACCGCCGCGTTCGCGTTGGGACCGGAATGGCGTGTATTCGGGATCCCGGCCGGCGGTTTGCTGGGCCTGGTGCTGGCTGAGCTTCTCCGGTCGTGGTTCAACACCACCGGCGCTGCCATCGTGATCGCCGCCGCCGCCATCAGCTCGCTCTATATGGTTTCGGGATTCTCGTTCTTCTCGCTGGCGCCCGCCACGCGGCGTTTCGGTTCGTGGTGGCGCGGCCTGCGGCTGCCCCGCCGCCCATCGCGCAAACGCCCGGAAAGGGCCATCGAGCGGGGCGCTGCGCCCGTGCCGGTGAGTGCGCCCCCCGAAGCAAAGGAGCCAACCGAGCCGTCGCCGGCCAGGGAGATTCCCATCCGCACGCTGGAGGATTTGCCCCCGCCCCCGCCGGAATCTTCCGGCGAGACCGACTCGGAGACGCTCCCCGAACCTGAACCGCAGGCGCCCAGCGGCCTTGCCC